>DATFGD010000343.1:0-5063 GCA_035249725.1 Burkholderiales bacterium | reverse complement strand
GTCTTGAAGTTCGGGGCGATCGCACCGCAATGCGGATAGGGTCCCTCATCGGTCGCCGCTTCCGCATCATGTACTTTCAGGTCGAGATCGATCGTGAGCCGCAGCCACATGTCATGCACGGGTTGTCCGGGCTCGCGTTCGCGGCCGCCGTGACGGCGGGTATGCAGGTAGGTCTTGGTATCGACGAGATGCGCCTCGATGTCCCATAAGCCATCCCCGCGCTCGTATCCGCGGCACTCGATCGTGCGCGTGTGCATGAGCTTGCGGGCGGGGGGACGCGTAAGTGGCATACGTTCTCCGGAATGAGGATCAAATTGCGATGCTTCAAGCGATCTGCCGCTTTGCCATGAGGGCGCGCGCTACGCGCGAGTGCGTCGGCCGCCCCAGGATCGCGCAGATGTACTCGCCGGCGGCGATCAGCTTGTCGATATCGACTGCCGTGTCGATACCGAGGCCGTTCATCAGGTAGACGACGTCTTCGGTCGCCACGTTGCCGGTCGCGCCCTTGGCGTAGGGACATCCGCCGAGACCGGCGACTGAGCTGTCGAACGTCGCGACGCCGCATTCGAGCGCCGCATAGATGTTCGTCAACGCCTGCCCGTAGGTGTCGTGAAAGTGCCCCGCCAGGCGGTCAACGGCGACATGTTTCATTACTGCTTCGATCACCGCGCGCGTCTGTCCCGCCGTTCCCACGCCGATCGTGTCCGCGATCGTGATTTCGTAGCAGCCCATCGCGTCGAGTTCGCGTGCGACGCGCACTACGGCATCCGGCTTCACTTTCCCTTCGTAGGGGCAACCGAGGCATACCGAGATGTCGCCGCGCACCTTGAGGTCCGCGGCGAGCGCGGCTTCGCAGACTTCCGAAAACCGGGCAAGCCCTTCTGCGATCGAGCAGTTGGTATTGCGGCGGGAAAAACTTTCCGTCGCCGCACCGAACACCACGACTTCCTGTGCGCCGGCGGCAATCGCGGCATCCAACCCCTTCTTGTTCGGAACGAGCACGGGATAGGAGACGCCCGGTTTGCGCCGGATGCCGGCCATGACGGCGGCGGCGTCGGCCATCTGCGGCACCCACTTCGGCGACACGAACGCCGTCGCTTCGATGACCGGCAGCCCCGCGTCCTGCAGCCGATGGATGAGCTCGATCTTGACCGCCGTTTCGACCGGCGCTGCCTCGTTCTGCAGCCCGTCGCGTGGGCCGACTTCGACCAGCTTGACGTGCCCGGGAAAAATCATTTCGCCGCCAAGTGCGCCAGGTTTTGATGTCTCATTTCAACGTCCATTTCAGTGAGAACAACACTCGACAGATGGCGGGCGTTCACGGTTCCACTCAGTCGTTCTTGGCGCCTTGGCGGCTACCGCCCGGTTGTGAACGCGCCTCACGCGTAACCCACGACGGTTTGCGTTTTTCGAGAAATGCGGACAAGCCTTCCTGCGCTTCCGGGGTCGCGCGTATACCGGCGATGCGGCGAGCGGTTTCGTCGACGATTTCCGGGCCGATCTCCGCGTGCGCGCTCACCGGTATCAGCTTCTTGATGGCGCTCACCGCATGAGGCCCGCCCGAATGAAGTTCGGCCAGTACGCCTTCCACGCTTGCTTCGAGGGCGTCGGGCTCGACCGCCTCGTGCACGAGCCCGATGCGGCAGGCTTCCACGGCATCGAACGCTTCGCCGGTCAGCATGTAACGATGTGCCATGCGCTCGCCGATCGCGGCGATGACGTAGGGGCTGATCATCGCCGGAATGACGCCGATCTTCACTTCGGACAGGCGAAAGGTGGCGTCATGCGAAGCAATCGCGATATCGCAGGCGGCCACCAGCCCGCATCCGCCGCCGCGCACCGCGCCCTGGACGCACGCGACGGTGGGCTTGTCCAGCGTGTAAAGCGCGTGGAACATGCGGGCGGATTGGCGCGCGACCTCGAAATTCTGTTGGGGCGAGTAACTCGCGCTCTGTTTCATGTGTTCGATGTCGGCGCCGGCGCAGAAATTTTTGCCGGTACCACGAAGCACGACAGCGCGCACTCGCGAATCCGCGCTCAGTCGCTCCAGCATCGCGATGAGCGCGGCGACCATATCGGGATCGAACGCGTTGTGCACCGCCGGCCGATTGAGCGTAACGGTCGCATTGCCGCCGTCATCGACGTGGAGAAGGATAGTTTCGCTCATGCGTGTCTCAGAGAAGGCCGTGTGACCCGCCAGTGCGCGATTATACGCGGGCGTTCCCGCCCGGCCCTACATTCGGAATACCCCAAAAGCCGTTTTCTCGATCGGGGCATGCATGCTCAACGAGAGCGCGTGCGCGAGCACGCTGCGTGTGGCCTGAGGATCGATTACGCCGTCGTCCCACAGCCGCGCACTCGCATACCACGCGCTCGCCTGCCGCGCGTACTGTTCGAGTATCGGCGTCTTGAAGGCGGCCTCTTCGTCAGCGTCCCATTGCGTGCCGCGGTCTTGCAGCGCTTCACGTTTGACCTGCGCGAGTACATTCGCGGCCTGATCGCCGCCCATCACAGCGATCCGCGCGTTGGGCCACGTCCAGAGGAAGCGCGGTCCGAATGCGCGCCCGCACATACCGTAATTGCCGGCACCGAAGCTGCCGCCGATGATGACGGTAAACTTCGGCACCTTGGCGCACGCGACCGCCGCCACCATTTTTGCGCCATCCTTCGCAATGCCGCCTGCTTCGTACTTCGTGCCGACCATGAAGCCGCTGATGTTCTGCAGAAACACGAGCGGGACGCCGCGCTGGCAGCAGAGCTGGATGAAATGCGCCGCCTTGAGCGCCGACTCGGAGAACAGTATGCCGTTGTTGGCCACGATGCCGACGGGAAAGCCGTCGAGGTGCGCGAAACCGCACACCAGTGTCGCGCCGTAGCGCGCCTTGAATTCGTGAAACTCGCTTGCATCCACCAGTCGCGCGATGATTTCGCGCACGTCGAACGGCGAGCGGGGGTTGGCCGGGACAATGCCGTAAATTTCCGCGGGATCGTATGCCGGAGCCCGCGACACCTGGCGCTCCGGATAGGGTTGCGATGTGCAGGACGCATACGCCATGGCGCTGCGCGCGAGTTCGAGGGCATGGCGATCGTCGTCGGCAAGGTGGTCCGCGACGCCTGAAACGCGGGTATGCACGTCAGCGCCGCCCAACTCTTCGGCCGTCACGCTCTCGCCCGTGGCCGCCTTGACGAGCGGCGGGCCCGCGAGAAATATCGTCCCCTGGTTGCGAACGATGACCGTCTCGTCCGACATTGCCGGCACGTAGGCCCCGCCTGCGGTGCACGACCCCATCACCACGGCGAACTGCGGGATGCCGAGCGCCGACAGGTGCGCCTGGTTGTAGAAAATGCGCCCGAAATGTTCGCGGTCCGGAAAGACCTCGTCCTGCCGCGGCAGATACGCACCCCCCGAATCCACGAGGTAAATGCACGGCAACCGGTTCTCGAGCGCGATCTGCTGTGCGCGCAGGTGCTTCTTGACAGTGAGCGGGTAGTAGGTTCCCCCTTTTACCGTCGCATCGTTGGCGATCACGACGCAGTCCTTTCCGGCGACACGCCCGACACCGGTGACGATCCCAGCCGCAGGCACCGGTTCGTCATAAACCTCCCATGCAGCGAGCGGTGAGAGTTCGAGCCACGGCGCACCCGCGTCGAGCAATGCGGCGATGCGCTCGCGGACCGGCAGCTTGCCGCGGGCGCAGTGCTTTGCGCGGGCCGCCGCGCCGCCGCCTTCCCTTGCGCTGGCGAGCCGCACGTTCAAGTCGTCCACCAGCGCGTGCATTCCCTGTGCCGCCGCCTGAAACGCCTGCGATTGCGGCTTGACCTTGGACCGGAGGACCGTCATGGCGTACCGAGCTTTTGGATTTCCGCGCGGTAGAGGCCGAGCATGTCCTCATCGAAACAGGCGAACACGATTTTTTCGACACGCGGTTCACGCGCGATCGCCTGCGCGCATTCGTGCACCGCGATGCGGACCGCGTCGCCGACCGGATAACGGTAGACGCCGCAACTGATGGCCGGAAAGGCGAGGGTTCTTATGCCGTGCGCGGCCGCTAGCGCGAGACTCGTCCGATAGCACGATGCCAGCAGTTCGGCCTCGCGGTGCCCGCCGCCCTGCCAGACCGGTCCCACCGTATGAATGACGTGTTTCGCGGGAAGGCGGTAGCCGCGGGTAATGCGCGCTTCGCCCGTGGGACAACCGCCGATCGTCCGGCATTCCTGCAGCAGCTCGGGGCCCGCGGCGCGGTGAATTGCGCCGTCCACCCCGCCGCCGCCGAGCAGGCTGGTATTCGCAGCGTTGACGATCGCGTCCATCTGCAACGCTACGATGTTCGCAAGTCGTGCCTCGAGTTTGCCCTGCATAACGCCTCCGCGTCGCTTACCACCCGCCGGTCGCGAGCCACTTTTCGACCTGGCCGAGACGATCGGCGCCCCAGAAAGGTTCGCCGTCGATCACGATATAGGGCGAGCCGAACACGCCGCGCGCAATCGCGGCGTCCACTTCGATCTTGAGCCTGTCCTTGACTGCGGGATCACCGAGCGCCGCAAGGAGTGCCTCACGACCGATGCCGAGCTTCGCGGCGACGTCGGCCGTCACTGCGGGACTCGATATGTCGAGGTCTTCAGCGAAGTAGGCGTGATAAAGCGTTTGGGCGACTTTCATTGCGAGCCTGCGATCCTTGTCGTGCAGCCAATAGTACGCCCGGCTGGGCGCCTGGGTCGCGATCGGAAACCGGCTGGGAAACTTGAACGGCACGCCGATGAGACGCGCTGTGCGCGCAAGGTCGTGTTTCGCGTAATCGCCTTTGAGCGGGATCGTGGCAAGCGGCTGCTGGCCGGTGACTTTGAAAGCCGCCCCCAGCAGGATCGGCCGCCACGCGACTTCGCGGCCGTATTTCGCAGCAAGGCCATCGATCCGCGTGCTCGCAAAGTAGCCGTAGGGTGAGGAGAAATCAAAATAGAAGTCGATCGGGTCGGCCATGGCGCGTCCTTCGGTCAGAGGGTGATCGTGCGCTGCGTGCTCGGTCCAGGTGGTATTGATCGTCGTGCAAATGGTTGGCCATCAT
>DATFGD010000342.1:0-15744 GCA_035249725.1 Burkholderiales bacterium | reverse complement strand
TACGCTTTCCATCAGCGGTGCTGGGGGCGCCGAGAAGGCGACTGTTTCCGTCGGCGCACGCGGTGCGGAAGTGGGGACCTCGACGATATCGGTCAGCGTCGGGATATCGGAATCGTCGTCAATTTCCGCTTCGGCCCGTTGCGGCGGCGCTTGCGCTGCCAAGTCAGGCGCGTTCCTGTGACGTGCGAGCAGCGCATCGGCGCGCTTCAATAGATCGTCGTTGTTCTCGTCTTCCATCACTGCTGAAGCTAGGGTTGGCTCGCCTTCGAGAGATCATGCGTGCGGATTTCGTAACCGCGGTCGCGATAGAACTTGAAGCGCTCGCGTGCGAGACGGCGGTCCTCGTCTTCCGTGCTCACGATTTCAATCAAACGCTGGAAGCGGCTGAACAGCGGCGGCCACTCCGTTTTGAGGTTGAGCAGCACCTGATCATGCGCCGGTTCCGTTCCGAGATAGTCGATGACGACGGGTGTTTCGGGCGCAAGGCGATCGCTGGCCATACAGTGCGGGATGAAACCGATCGCAGGCGTGGTCCACAGCATGCGGTCGAAGCGGCTGGCGATGTCGGCGTCCGTGCAGGAGACCATCACGCGCAGGTCGGCGCTGTACGCTTTGGCGGCGAGCCGGCAGGCGGTGCGCAGCTTGTCTTCGACGTGCGTGTAAAAATCAATCTGCGTCATTAATGCTTGTCACTTGCGTCCTGCGCGCTTGAGCAGAAACTGCGTGAGCAGCGGCACCGGCCGTCCGCTTGCCCCTTTGTCCTTCCCGCTCTTCCAGGCGGTGCCCGCGATGTCCAGGTGCGCCCAGCGGTATTTCTTCGTGAAGCGCGCCAGAAAGCACGCGGCCGTCACGCTGCCCGCGGGGCGCCCGCCGATGTTGGCGAAATCCGCGAAGTTGCTCTTCAGTTGTTCCTGATAGTCATCCCACAGCGGCATGTGCCACGCGCGGTCGAAAGCCGCGTCCGCGGCGGAGAGCACCTCCTTCGCGAGCGCGTCGTCGTTGGCGAAAAGTCCCGAGGCGACGTGACCGAGCGCGATGACACAAGCGCCGGTGAGCGTCGCGATGTCGATCACCGTCGCAGGCTCGTAGCGCCCGGCGTAGGTGAGCGCGTCGCACAGGATGAGGCGGCCCTCGGCGTCCGTGTTGAGAATCTCCACCGTCTGCCCGGACATCGTGGTGACGATGTCGCCCGGCTTGACCGCGCGCCCGCCCGGCATGTTTTCGGTGGTGGGAATGATGCCGACGACGTTGATGGGAAGCCGCATCTCGCCCACGGCCTTTAACGCGCCGAAGACGCTCGCCGCGCCACACATGTCGAACTTCATCTCGTCCATTTCTGGCGCGGGCTTGAGCGAGATGCCGCCGGTGTCGAAGGTGATGCCCTTGCCGACGAGCACGACGGGTTTCTGGGCTTTGGCGCCGCCGCGGTGCTCGAGGACGATCAGCTTGGGCGGCTGCGCGCTGCCCTGCGCGACCGCGAGCAAGGCATTCATGCCGAGCTTTTCCATCTCGTCGCGCTCGAGCACCGTCGCCTTCATGCGGTAGCGTTTCGCCAGTTCGCGCGCCTGTTCGGCAAGATACGTCGGGGTGCAGACGTTGGGCGGCAGATTGCCGAGATCCTTGGCGAGTCCCACGCCGTGCGAGATGGCGAGGCCTTCTTCGAGTCCCGTGGTGGCACGGCGCACCGCGCTCTTCGCGCCGGCGCCGAGCGCAAGCCGGCGCAATGCGGGCCGCGGCGCTTCCGCCTTGCTCTTCATCTGATCGAATCGGTAAACGGCTTCCCCCGCGACCGCCACGGCGCTCGCAACGCGCCACTTGATGTCGCGCTTGATGGAGGCGATCTCGGTGAGATGGAGCGACGCATCCGTTGCGCCGGTCGCATTTAGCGTTCTGATGGCTGCAGCGACCGCTTCTCGATACTGTTTTTCGCCGAACCCGGATTCCGGCCCGAGCCCGACGAGCATGACGCGTTCGCAGGCGACATTGGGGACGTTGTGCAGGACGAGTGTTGTGCCGGGCTTGCCATCCATGTCGCCGCGTTCGACGATATGCTTGACGTACCCTTTCGCGTCGCGATCGATTGCCGCAGCAGCCTGCGAAAGTTTGCGCGATTCGAAGATGCCGACCACCGCACAACCGCTCTTGGTCTGTCCCGGCGATGTACTTTTTATGCTAAATTCCACGCTTCGCTCCCAGGCGGATGATATGCAATATATGGCTGATTATCTGCGTATTCTTCGCCCAATGTAAAGCGCATGAATGGTCTTTCGTAAAGCTCTGCTGCGTGAACTCGCGACCGTTGCGCTCGGTACTTTTCTCGTACTGCTCGGCATCACCCTCACCACGCAGCTCGTGCGCTTTCTCGGGCAGGCGGCAAGCGGCGCGATCACGTCCACGGGGGTAGCCGCGCTCCTCGGTTTCACGCTCGTGAGCTATCTTCCCGTGCTGCTCTCGCTCACGGTTTTCATTGCGGTGCTCATGACGCTCACGCGCAGCTACCGCGATTCCGAGATGATCGTCTGGTTTTCGTGCGGCGTAAGCCTCACGCAGTGGGTGCGGCCGGTGCTGATCTTTGCGCTGCCGCTCGTTTTATTGATCGGGCTGCTCTCGCTCGCGCTGTCGCCGTGGGCGGTGACCAAGGCGGAAGAGTTTCGCCGATTGATGGAGAGCCGCGACGACGTATCGGCGGTTGCGCCGGGCGTGTTCCGCGAATCGCGCCAGGCCGAGCGCGTGTACTTCGTGGAAGAAGTGTCCGGCAAGGAAAATCTCGTCGCGAACGTGTTCGTGAGCGCGACCCAGCACCAGAAAACCGGCGTCATGGTGGCGGAGCAGGGATTCCAGGAAACGATGCCGAACGGTGACCGGTTTCTCGTGCTCGTGAACGGGCGGCGTTACGAGGGCGAAGCGGGTACGGCAGAGTACCGGATTGCCGAATTCGAACGCTACGCCATGCGCATCGAAGTGTCCGAGATGGTCGCGCGCGCGCCGACCACCAAGACCACGCCAAGCCGCGAGCTGCTGCAGAACCGCACACCGGCCAACATGGCGGAATTGTCCTGGCGGATCGGGCTGCCTTTATCCGCACTGCTGCTCTCGTTGCTCGCCATCCCGCTCTCCTTCGTCAATCCACGTGCCGGGCGTTCGATGAATCTGCTCTTGGCGCTGCTCATCTACGCGAGCTACAGCAACCTGCTCTCCATCATGCAGGCCTCGATCGCGCAGTCGCGCATCGGCGCTATGACCGGTCTATGGGGCGTGCACGTGCTGATGGCGGCGTTGCTGATCGTCCTGTTCTACCGGCGCGTGATGGTGTTCTCGCTCTTTCGCCTCCTTCGATGAGGACGCTGCGCCGCTATCTCGCAAGCGAAATCATCGCTGCCACGGCGTTCGTGTTCGCGGCGCTGCTCGTCCTGTTCGCGTTCTTCGATCTGGTCGAGGAGATCAAGGACCTGGGACGCGGCGGATATCAGCTTCGTCACATCATGCTGCACGTGCTGCTCTCCGTGCCCAATCACGTTTACGAGCTGTTCCCGATCGCCGCGCTGATCGGCACCTTGTTTGCGCTCGCGCAGCTGGTTGCAAGCTCGGAATACACCGTGATGCGCGTCTCCGGCGTTTCGATTACCCGCATGGGCGCCATGCTGGGCGCGGTCGGCGTGCTGTTCGCCGTGCTCACTTTCGTCTTCGGCGAATTCATCGGGCCGCCTGCCGAACAACTTGCGCAGCGCATCCGCTCGCAAGCGATCACCGGCATCGTGGCGCAGGAATTCCGCTCGGGGCTGTGGATCAAGGACGGCCGAAACTTCATCAACGTGCTCGAGGTGCTGCCCGATTCCACTTTGCGGGGCGTCAAAATTTACGAATTCGATCCCGACTTCAAGCTCCGCCAGATCAGCTACGCGCAACGCGGCGACTATCAGAGCGGGCGGCGCTGGCTGCTCAAAGACGTGGTGCAAACCACGTTCGCGGATCGAAAGGCGAGCGTGAGCCGAATCCCGGAAGCGAGCTGGCAATCGGTGCTCGAGCCGCGGCTGCTCAACGTGCTGCTGGTGAAACCGGAACAGATGTCGGCGTGGAGCCTGTATTCCTATGCGCACCATCTCAAGGAGAACCGGCAGAGGGCACTGCGTTACGAAATCGCGCTGTGGAGCAAGGTCATGTATCCCGTGGCCGTGCTCGTCATGATGCTGCTCGCGCTGCCCTTTGCCTATTTTCAGCGGCGTCAGGGCGGCGTGGGCGCAAAGATCTTTGCCGGCATCATGCTCGGGCTGGGGTTCCACTTCCTCAACCGGCTTTTCGGTCACCTGGGATTGCTGAACGACTGGCCGGCGATGGTCAGTGCGATCGTTCCGACGCTGATTTTTCTCAGCGTTGCGGTGGGGATGCTGTGGCTGCAGGAACGTCGATGATCTTCGTGCCGGCGAGCCGATCGTGCAGGAACTGACGCTCGCGGTCGAAGAGTGCCCAGATGAAACCGACTCCGCCGAGCGCTGTCCCGGCGAGGGCGAACGCGTAGCGGCGCAAGCCGTGGCTTACCTTAAGCGGTGCGCCCTCGCGCGTAACGAGTTTCAGGCGCCACGTCTTCATGGCGAGCGTCTGGCCGCCTTGCGTCCACTGCCAGACGAAGTACACACCGAGGAGCACGACGAGGTATAGCTGGTGGAACGGGCGCCTGAGCGACGAGTCCCAGCTCTCGGTCAACAACGCCAATGGGACCAGGCCCGCAAGCACGAGCGCTGTGACGAGCAGGATTTCATAAAGGAGGCTCAGCACGCGACGCGTCAGCCCGGCCGTTTGGCCCGCCGCGCGCGTGACGGTCACTGACTCGTCGGGCCGGAACCGGCGGTTTCTTCGGCAGGCGCTTCTGTCTGGGGATCCGCTGACGGCGGATCGGTGAGCGTAGGCTCGAGCGGCGCACCGCGCCGTTCCTGCTGCTGGGCGAGGGCGCGCTGGTAGCGTTCCCACTCCGTCTTCACTTCCTTGCGCTCGTCCGGTTTCAACTTCTTCAGCTTCCGATACTTTTCCCGCGCCGCCTTGCGCTGTTCGGGTGTGAGCGCGGCCCAATCCCGCATGCGCTTCTGGAGCCGCTGCTGCTCCTGCGGCTTCATCTTGGGATAGCGGTTGGCGATGCCGATCCACTTTTTGCGCCGCGTGGTGTCCAGATTGTCCCACTCGTGTGCAAGCGGAGCGAGGACCTCGCGCTGCGCCGGCGTCAACTCCGACCACGCGGGCCGGGGGGCCTTCTTAGTTTCGGGCTTGGCTTGTGCCGCAATACCGGACGTCGCAAGACATAGCCAGACGATCAGTGCGACGAGCGTTTTAGCCACGAATCGAAACCCTTGTCGAGATAGGCGTTGATCGGCAGGTCGTCGGTGAGCAGCCCTGCGTCGATCTCGGCAAGCTCGTTGGCGGGACCGGTGGCGCCGTTCTGCCAGTAGGCGACGCCTATCACGGCGCCGATCAGCGCTGCGGCCGCGATCAGGTAGCGGGGCGAGAAAAAATGATTTTCTCCGCGCCGCGCCCCGGCGCCGCCCGCCCACGCCAGTCCCCGTGCGGGCTGCAGCCGTTCCTGGTAGTGAGACAACGCGGCCTTGCGTGCCTCGAGCAGGCGCTCGCGCGTCAACGCGTTCACGTGATCAGCGCCGAAATCGAGGTGCCGGACGATTCTGCGCGCCAGTTCGTCGTTTGGCTCGTTCATAACTTGATCCCCTGTTTTTGCAGCATCACGGCAAGCGCATGGGTTGCCCTGGAGCAGTGTGTTTTCACACTCCCCTCCGAGCAACCCATTATTTTGGCCGCCTCCGCGACGTCCATTTCCTCCCAATAACGCAGGAGAAACGCCTGGCGTTGACGGGCCGGCAACCTTTCGAGGGCTTTTTCAATCGCGGCAATGGTTTGCGAGCGTTCGAGTTGTTCGGCCGGCAGGTCGGAAAATTTGGAGTCCCCTGCGGCTTCCAAAGTTTCCAGCGGATCGAAGTCGTCGTCGCCTTGTGATCCGAAGAGCGACGAGATGGGCGTCGTCCAGAAGGAGCGCACTTTCTGCCGCCGATAGTAGTCGCGGATCGCGTTCTGGAGGATGCGCTGAAAAAGCAGCGGCAGTTCGGCGAGCGGCCGGCCCGAATAGCGCTCGGTCAGTTTCAACATCGCGTCCTGAACGATGTCCAGTGCCGTCTCCTCGTCGCGGACGGCGAACATCGCCTGCTTGTAGGCGCGTCGCTCTACTTCTGCGAGGAAGTCCGCGAGCTCTTTATAGGTAGCCAGTGGGTTCCCTTTGTTTTAGGGGCTTTCGTTCCCGCTTTTTCTTCCGGTCGCGCGGCCCACTTTCCGCCGGGTCGAGGCATCTTAGCAAAACGCAGCACGCGCCGAAACCGCATGTGCAAGCGCTGTCACGTTGCTATGTATCATGCTGTTTACAGGGATATTTTGCTTGACCAAAGCGCAGCCACCCGGTAATGTCCTGAGTTTTCTCCCTTCTTGGCCGCGAACCGATCCTATGGAACTCAACGGTGCTGAAATCGTCGTCCGATGCCTGCAGGAAGAGGGCGTCGAATACGTCTTCGGCTACCCCGGCGGGGCGGTATTGTTCATTTACGACGAGCTTTTCAAGCAGAACGCCGTAAAGCACATTCTGGTCCGTCACGAGCAGGGCGCGGTCCACGCCGCGGATGGCTACGCCCGTTCGACTGAAAAGGTCGGCGTCGCGCTCGTAACCTCCGGCCCCGGCGTCACCAATGCCGTTACCGGTATCGCGACCGCCTGCATGGATTCGATCCCGCTCGTCGTCATTACGGGTCAGGTTCCGACGCACGCCATCGGACAGGACGCATTTCAGGAATGCGATACCGTGGGAATCACACGGCCCTGCGTGAAGCACAATTTTCTGGTGAAGGACGTTAAAGACATCGCGGCGACCATCAAGAAAGCGTTTTATATCGCTTCGACGGGGCGGCCCGGGCCGGTCGTGGTCGATATTCCCAAGGACATCACCGTCCACAAGGCTGAGTTCACGTATCCCGAAACGACCGTGATGCGCTCCTACAATCCGGTCGTCAGGGGGCATTCCGGGCAGATCAAGAAGGCGATCCAGGTGCTGATGGGCGCGCAGCGCCCGATGATTTACACCGGCGGCGGCGTCATATTGGGGGATGCGTCGAAGGAGCTGGCGCAACTCGTGCACCTGCTCGGGTTTCCGTGCACCAATACCCTCATGGGGCTCGGCGGCTATCCCGCGACCGACCGCCAGTTCGTCGGCATGCTGGGCATGCACGGGACCTACGAAGCCAACATGGCGATGCAGCACTGCGACGTGCTGCTCGCGATCGGCGCCCGCTTCGACGATCGCGTCATCGGCAACCCGAAGCATTTCTTCGAGGAGCCGCGCACCATCATCCACATCGATATCGACCCATCGTCAATCTCCAAGCGGGTCAAGGTCGATATCCCGATCGTGGGCAACGTGCGCGAAGTGCTGCGCGAACTCGTGCGCCAGCTGGAAGCGGCCAAGGCGCGGCCGGACCAGGAAGCGCTCAAGACCTGGTGGACGCAGATCGAGCTGTGGCGCGGCCGGGACTGCCTCAAGTACGACCGCTCGAGCCCGCTCATCAAGCCGCAGTACGTGATCGAGAAACTCTACGAGATCACGAAAGGCGAGGCGTACATCACTTCCGACGTCGGACAGCACCAGATGTGGGCCGCGCAGTTCTACAAGTTCGATCGGCCGCGGCACTGGATCAACTCCGGCGGCCTCGGCACCATGGGCTTCGGCCTGCCGGCGGCGATGGGCGCGCAGCTCGCGCATCCCGATTCGGAAGTGGCGTGCGTCACCGGCGAAGCCAGCATTCAGATGTGCATCCAGGAACTGTCCACGTGCAAGCAGTACCGGCTGCCGATCAAGGTCGTGAACCTGAACAACAAGTACATGGGCATGGTGCGGCAGTGGCAGGAGTTCTTTCACGGCAACCGCTACGCCGAGTCGTACATGGACGCGCTGCCGGATTTCGTGCGGCTCGCGGAGTCGTACGGCCATATCGGCATGCGGATCGAGAAACCCGAGGATGTGGAACCCGCACTGAAGGAAGCGTTTTCCCGCAAGAGCGATCTCGTCTTCATGGACTTCGTCACCGACCAGACCGAGAACGTGTTCCCGATGGTGCCGGGCGGCAAGGGGCTCTCCGAGATGATCCTCGTATGAGACACATCATATCGGTCCTGCTGGAAAACGAGGCCGGCGCGCTCTCCCGCGTGTCGGGGCTTTTTTCGGCACGCGGCTACAACATCGAGTCGCTCACCGTCGCGCCGACCGAGGATGACACGCTGTCGCGCATGACGGTGGTCACCAAGGGCTCCGATGAAGTGATCGAGCAGATCACCAAACAGCTCAACAAGCTGATCGACGTGGTGAAGGTCGTCGACCTGTCGGACGGGGACCATATCGAGCGCGAGCTGATGCTCGTCAAGGTGCGCGCGATCGGCAAGGACCGGGAAGAGATGAAGCGCATGGCGGACATCTTCCGCGGGCGCATCATCGACGTGACCGACAAGGATTACACGATCGAACTGACGGGAACCGGGTCCAAGTTGGACGCATTTTTGAGCGCGATCGACCGCAGCGCCATACTGGAGACCGTGCGCACGGGCGCGTCCGGGATCGGGCGCGGCGACCGCGTCCTCAGAGTCTGATGGGGAGTGGCGACGAGCAGTAAACCGGCCCGCCGCGAGTTTGCGCATCACGCCTCAACCCTCACGCATCACCATTCAACCTAGAGGGAAAACGATGAAAATCTATTACGATAAAGACGCCGACCTGTCGCTCATCAAGCGCAAGCACGTAGCCATCATCGGTTACGGATCGCAGGGTCACGCCCATGCCAACAATCTCAAGGATTCGGGCGTGAAAGTGACCGTCGGGCTCAGAAAGGGCGGCGCCTCGTGGGCCAAGGCGAAGAAAGCCGACCTCACGGTGAAGGAAGTCGGCGATGCGGTGAAGAGCGCGGATATCGTGATGATCCTGCTCCCGGACGAACATCATCCGCAGGTCTATCACGACGAGATCGAACCCAATATCAAGCAAGGCGCGACGCTCGCATTCGCGCATGGCTTCAACATTCACTTCAAGCAGATCGAGCCGCGTTCCGATCTGGACGTCATCATGATCGCACCCAAGGGGCGGGGCCACTTGGTGCGCTCGACCTACACGCAGGGGGGCGGCGTGCCGTCGCTGATCGCCATTGCGCAGGATGCGTCGAAGAAAGCGCGCGACGTTGCGCTTTCCTACGCTGCAGCGATCGGCGCCGCCCGCGCGGGCGTGATCGAAACGACTTTCCGCGAGGAATGCGAAACGGATCTCTTCGGCGAGCAGGTTGTGCTGTGCGGCGGCTTGACCGCGCTCATTCAGGCCGGGTTCGAGACGCTGGTGGAGGCGGGTTATGCGCCGGAGATGGCGTACTTCGAGTGCCTGCACGAAGTGAAGCTGATCGTCGACCTGATCTACGAGGGCGGCATTGCGAACATGCGCTATTCCGTGTCCAACACCGCCGAGTATGGCGACTTCACGCGTGGACCGCGCATCATCAACGATGAGGTGCGGGCCGAGATGAAGCGCATTCTCCACGAGATCCAGACCGGCCAGTTCGCCAAGGAATTCATACTGGAGAACAAGGCGGGCGCGGCGTCGCTCAAGGCGATGCGGCGCGTTGGGGCCGCGCACCAGGTGGAGACGGTCGGCGCCAAGCTGCGCGACATGATGCCGTGGATCAAGAAGAACCGCCTGGTGGACCAGTCGCGGAACTGATGAGTCACTATCCGCATCCGTTCATTGCGAGAGAAGGCTGGCCGTACGTTGCGGTCACGATTGCCGTCGCGGCCGCCATAAACTGGTTCGCCGGCTTCTGGTGGGCGCTTCCGTTCTGGCTCATCGCGCTCTTCGTCGTGCAGTTTTTCCGTGATCCGCCACGCTCGATACCGGAGGATCCGCGGGCCGTGCTTGCCCCTGCCGACGGCCGCATCGTGGCCGTGGAGCGCGCGCAGGACCCCTATCTCAAGCGCGATGCGTTGAAGATGAGCGTCTTCATGAACGTCTTCAACGCCCATTCGAACCGCAGCCCGGTGGAAGGCGAGATTCGCGACACCTGGTATCACGCCGGCAAGTTCATCAACGCCATGATGTCGAAGGCCTCGCTCGAGAACGAGCGGGCTGCGTTGTGGATCCGCACCCCGGCAGGCGCCGATGTGACCTGCGTGCAGATCGCCGGGCTTATTGCACGGCGCATACTGTGCTACGCCAAAACGGGACAGAAGCTCGCGCGCGGCGAGCGCTTCGGATTCATCCGGTTTGGTTCTCGCGTCGACGTTTACCTGCCGCCCGCCTCCGTGCCGCGTGCCAGCATAGGCGACAAGGTGTATGCGACCGAATCGGTGCTGGCGCTGCTGCCGTAAGAGCACCGAGCAATGAAGAACAAGCGGTTCGTGCTGAGTTTCGAGCGTGTCCTGAGCGCCGTCGAAGGAAAGCATGAACGGCTTGTTCACGCTTCGACTTCGCCTGTCCTGAGCGGCGCCGAAGGGTTCAGCGCGAACCGGATTTTTCTGTTGACGGCCCGCCGCTGAGCGCCATGTACGAGCCGCGGGAAAGCAAGCTCTTCATCAAGACGCGATTCGCGCGGCGCGGCATCTACTGGCTGCCCAATCTCTTCACCATCATTGCGCTGTTCGCCGGCTTCTATGCCATCGTCCAGTCGATGAGCGGCCGGTTCGAGCATGCGGCGATCGCCATCTTCGTCGCCATGGTATTCGACGGGCTCGATGGGCGCGTCGCGCGATTGACGCGTACCCAGAGCGCGTTCGGCGCGGAACTCGACAGCCTCTCCGACATGGTTTCGTTCGGCGTCGCGCCCGCGCTGGTGGTGTACGTATGGGCGCTGCAGGACTTTGCCCTGGTAGACAAGGCCTCGGTACTCGGGCCGTGGCTTTCGAGCAAATTGGGCTGGATTGCCGCGTTCGTTTACTGCGCGTGCGCGGCGCTGCGCCTGGCACGTTTCAACACTACGCTCGACGTGGTCGACAAGCGGTTCTTCCAGGGCTTGCCGAGTCCCGCGGCAGCGTGCCTGGTCGCGGGACTGGTGTGGGCACTGAACGAGTATCAGGTGAACGGCTATGACGTGCGATGGGTTGCGTGGACGCTCACCCTGTTTGCGGGGCTCACGATGGTGAGCAATCTCAAGTTTTACAGCGGCAAGGACATCAACCTGCGCAAGAGCGTTCCGTTTTCCGTCGTGGTCGGGATTGCGATGGGTCTCGTATTTCTTGTCACCTTTCAGAGCACGCTGCCCGAGATTCTCTTCACGCTGTTCGTCTGCTACGGGCTTTCCGGTTACGTGATCTGGCTGTGGGAAGTGACCAAGGGACGTAGCCGCAAGCCGCCTTCCGCCGCAGCCGGCTAGCGAGTGCGTTAAGCGGATCATGCGTGCCGTTGCCCTTCGATGAACTCAGGGCGAACGGCTTCCTCGAGCAATGCCCCTTCGATGAAACTCAGGGGCGAACGGCTTCCTCAAGCAATGCCCTTCGCTGAACTCAGGGCCAGTGGCTGCCGGCGCTGGCAGACAAGGGCTTGCACGCTGCGACGAAAACCTCTATATTTCCGCGACATGTATCCGTTCAGCCAGGCCAATGCCTTACTCCTCCCCGTCAGCGATCTGCTGGCCGGCCTGCTGCTGCGCGTTCGCGCGCGCTAATACACTACTCCCACATTTCGTTGTTTCCACCGGCGCGGTATACCGCCCCGGAAGGCGCTTTTCAATTGCGTGAGACTGCCCGTAACGCGGCAGGCGGCAGCAGAGACCGGAGAACATCATGGCCAAAGACAAATTGATCATATTCGACACCACCATGCGCGACGGCGAGCAGAGTCCCGGCGCTTCCATGACCAAGGAAGAAAAGCTGCGGATCGCGCGCCAGCTTGAGCGCATGCGGGTGGACGTGATCGAGGCCGGGTTTCCCGCGGCGAGCGATGGCGACTTCGATGCGGTGCACGCGGTGGCGCGTATCGTCAAAGACAGCTCGGTGTGCGGGCTTGCGCGGGCGAACGAGAAGGACATCCGGCGCTGCGGTGAGGCGGTGCGCGGGGCGGCTGCGCCGCGCGTTCACACGTTCATTGCGACGTCCCCCATCCATATGGAGAAAAAGCTGCGCATGGAGCCGTCGCAGGTGATCGAGCAGGCGGTGCGCGCGGTCAAATGGGCGCGCGAATACACCGATAACGTGGAATTTTCCCCGGAAGATGCCGGCCGCTCGGACATCGATTTCCTCTGCCGTATCCTCGAACGCGTGATCAAGGCCGGCGCTACGACGATCAACATCCCGGACACGGTGGGCTACACGCTGCCCGATGCGTTCGGAAACCTGATCCGCACGCTGCGCGAGCGCATACCCGGCTCGGACCAGGTGGTGTGGTCGGTTCACTGCCACAACGATCTCGGTCTTGCGGTCGCCAACTCGCTTTCCGCGGTGCTGAACGGCGCGCGTCAAGTCGAGTGCACGGTGAACGGGCTCGGAGAGCGTGCCGGGAACGCCGCCCTGGAAGAGATCGTGATGGCGGTGCGCACGCGGCAGGACGTCTTTCCGTGCGAGACGGACATCGATGCAACGCAGATCGTGCCGGCGAGCCGGCTCATCTCCGGCATCACCGGTTTCCCGGTTCAACCCAACAAGGCGATCGTGGGCGCGAACGCCTTTGCGCACGAGGCCGGCATCCATCAGGACGGCGTGCTCAAGAGCCGCGATACCTACGAAATCATGCGCGCGCAGGACGTCGGCTGGATCGCGAACAAGCTCGTGCTCGGCAAGCACAGCGGCCGCAATGCGTTCAAGGCGCGGCTCCACGAACTCGGAATCGTCATCGAGTCGGAGGAAATGCTCAACGCGGCGTTCAAACGCTTCAAGGATCTCGCCGACAAGAAGCACGAAATTTTCGACGAGGACCTCCAGGCCCTGGTGACCGAGGAGAATCTCGAGCAGGCGGTGAACGAACATTTCAAGCTGGTGTCCCTCACCGCACATTCGGAAACCGGCGAGCCGCCTTACGCCCGCATCGTAATGTCGGAAGACGGGGCGGAGCGGCGCGCCGAATCCGCGGGCAGCGGGCCGGTAGATGCCGCGTTCAAGGCGATCGAGCAGGTGATCCGGAGCGGCTCAGAGCTCCTGCTCTATTCGGTCAACGCGATCACGACCGGCACCGACGCGCAGGGCGAAGTGACCGTGCGCGTCGCCAAGGGCGGGCGCATCGTGAACGGGCAGGGCGCGGATACCGACATCGTCGTCGCCTCGGCGAAGGCCTACATCAATGCGCTCAACAAGCTGCATTCCAGCCCCGAGCGTCTCAATCCTCAGGTGTAGCGTTGGACCGTTCGCCCTGAGCCTGTCGAAGGGCAACGGTACGTTCGTGTTTCCCTTCGATCGGCTCGGGGTCAACACGAACGGACACTTTTTGGTGCTGTGTTAACCGATGGCGAAGTGGCTGATTACGATTGGGTTGATCCTGGTGGCGATCGGCGTGCTATGGCCGTTGCTGGCGAAGCTCGGGCTGGGCAGCTTGCCGGGCGACTTCAAGCTCGAGCGCAAAGGGTTTACGTTCTACTTCCCGCTCACGACCAGCATCATCGTCTCGATCGTGATCTCCATCATCCTGTGGATCTTCCGGCGCTGAATTCGAGATAGCCCGTCGGCGGCGACGTACAGCGCACGCGCGGAGCGCGTCACGAGGCGAGCTTCAGCGCAATTTCAGCAAGACGCCGTCCGAGCGCAATGCACAGCTTTCTTTCGTGCGCGGTGACGGGCTGATCGCTCGCGGGCCCCGCATTGTGACTGGCGCCATACGGGGTGCCGCCTTCACGCGTCATCATCAGCTCGGGTTCGGAGTAGGGAATGCCGACGATCAGCATTCCGTGATGCAAGAGCGGCAGCATCATCGAAGTCAACGTCGTCTCCTGGCCGCCGTGCAGGCTGCTGGTGGACGTGAATACCGATGCCGGTTTGCCCGCGAGGCGGCCGTTCAACCACATTTCTCCGGTGGTATCCCAGAAGTATTTCAGCGGTGCCGCCATGTTGCCGAAGCGCGTCGGTGAACCGAGTGCGAGGCCGATGCAGTCCTCGAGATCCTTCAATTCGGCGTACGGCGCGCCGGCATCGGGCACCGCCGGCTGCACTGCCTCGCACACCGTCGAAACCGGCGGCACGGTGCGCAGCCGCGCCGCGACGCCATCCACCTGCTCGATGCCGCGCGCGACGAGATGCGCCATTTCTTTCACCGCGCCGTGACGGCTGTAGTAGAGGACGAGCAGCTCGCGCATTGTTTCGGGGAAGGGATGACGGCTGATTCGTGGTTATTATATAGCCGGGTCATGGAGACGGGCGGACGTGCCAAAGAAGATATCCGAGTTCGGGCGGTTTCTGCGCGTAATCGCGCGGCGCTTCAGCGAAGACCGCTGCATGCAGATCGCGAGCAGTCTCACTTACACCACGCTGCTCGCGCTCGTGCCGCTGATTACCGTTGCGCTCACGTTGATCTCGGCGTTCCCGGTATTTTCCGGGTGGACGCGGCAGCTTCAGTCCTTCCTGCTCGAAAACCTGCTGCCGGAATCGGCGCACCTCATCGCGCGCTACGGCGAGCAGTTCACAGCCAATGCCGCGCAACTGACCGCGGTCGGCATCGGGTTTCTGGCAGTGACCGCAATCCTCATGATGCTCACCATCGAGCACGCGTTCAACCAGATCTGGCGCGTGCAGCGCACGCGCACGACGGTGCAGCGCGTGTTCATCTACTGGGCGCTGCTCACCATCGGTCCCGTGTTGATCGGCGCGAGCCTTTCGCTTACGTCGTGGCTGGTGAGTTTATCCGTGGGGCTGGTGCAGGAAATACCGGGCGCCGGCGTGGGTTTGTTGCGCGTGGTTCCAGTCAGTCTGATCTGGATCGCGCTGACGCTGCTCTATCTCGCCATGCCGAACCGCCGCGTGCTCGTTCGCGATGCACTGGCAGGCGGATTACTGGCGGCGCTCGCCTTCGAGGCGATGAAGCGCGGCTTTACGCTCTACATCACGCAGTTCCCGACCTACAAGCTCGTTTACGGCGCGTTCGCCAGCGCACCGATCTTTTTGCTGTGGGTTTATCTCTCCTGGCTGGTGGTGCTGTCCGGCGCAATCATCGTCGCGGTGCTGCCCGAGTGGCGGCAGCAATCGTGGCAGGGCGAATCCGCACCCGGCACGCAGTTTTTCGACGCGCTGCACATACTCGCGCTGCTGTGGAAAGGGCATCGCGAAGGCAGCCTCTACACGCTGCGCCAGTTGCACGCGGCGGTGAAACTGCGCGTGGATCAAATCGAGTGGATGCTCGATACGATGAGCGCGGCGCAGTGGATCGGAAGAGTGGGAGGCGGCTGGGCGCTCATCAAGGATCCGCGGGAAATCTGCGTTGCCGACGTCTATCGGTTGTTCGTCTTTCGCGGCGGCCCGCGGATTACCGGACAGGATGCCACGCTGCAAATCGATGCTTACGCGCAGCGGCTTGCGGCGAAAGTGGAGGATCACATGGGTATGTCGCTCGAGGAATTCTTCGCCGATGGAGACGAAACTCAGCAAGCTGTCACCGCGGTTGTTGACCACCCCGGCGCTGCGCGCCACCCCTCCTCATCGTAGGAGGGGAAGGTTTTCGGAGCGTTTTCGCGCCACCCCTCCTCATCGTATGAGGGGAAGGTTTCG
>DATFGD010000341.1:0-2839 GCA_035249725.1 Burkholderiales bacterium | reverse complement strand
CGTGCGCGTGTGGACTATGCTTTCCATAGCGAAAGTCGGGTTGATGTTGCTTACCGGTAAACCCGGCCTGTCGCCTGTCTCCATTTCACATTGCAGAGGACGAGACGATGAAATTCCATGTTACGGGAACCAGTGGTTCGGAGAATCCGACAAAAGCGACTCTAATTTTTTTGCACGCGAAGGGTGCAAAAGAAGCAGGGCATGATGTTTCGATTTCGTTGTTGGGCGATGCGGTCGTCCTGTTGAATCCCGCGATCGCGAAGAATATCCAGGGCGTCGGGCTGCCGCCTCTTCCGGAGCTCACAAACTTCGCGAGGGATAACGGCATACCGGTCTATGGCTGAGGTCTCTGCTGCTCGGCCCGTGGGGTCGATCAGGAAATGGCAAAGGGATTGGGCGGAAGCTATATAAGCCCGAAGATACAGGCCGAAATGTGCGCCGGGGCGGATCGGACCGTGTTTCTATAGCACGACCGAGACACCCCTACATCCTCGGGAGAAGACGACCGCGTCTGCGTGCGGCTTGTACTATGCACTTCAACGATTAGGTATCAAGGCAATGTAGGGAGATTGATGCCTACGTGCCGCGGTCGGCTGCGGCTGCGCTTATCTCCTCTGAGACGTCGTCGAAGGAGGCGACATTCATCGCGTGCAGGCGGTGATAGAGCCCGCCGCGCGCGAGCAACTGTTCATGCGTGCCGTGCTCGACGATGCGGCCGTCCTGCAGCACGATGATGCAATCGGCGTTGCGCACGGTGGCGAGGCGGTGCGCGATGATGAGCCCGGTGCGCCCGGCGAGCGTTTTCACCAGCGCCGACTGAATCGCGCGCTCGGTGAAGCTGTACACGCTGGCGGTGGCTTCATCGAGGACGAGGATGCCGGCGTCCGCCACGATCGCCCGCGCGAAGGACAGCAGTTGCCGCTGGCCGATCGAGAGATTCACGCCGCGCTGGCCGAGCAGCGTGTCGTAGCCCTGCGGTAGGCGCACGATGAAGTCATGTGCGCCGACTAACCGGGCCGCGCGCTCCACTTCCTCGCGGCCGGCGCCCCGCGTGCAGTAACGTATGTTTTCGTAGACCGTGCCGGTGAAGAGAAACGGCTCCTGCAGCACCATCGCGATGCGGCGGCCGAGCGATTCCTGGGTCGCGTCACGCACGTCCACGCCGCCGATCAGCACCTGCCCCTCCCACACATCGTAGAAGCGGTGCAGCAGCGCCATCGTCGAAGTCTTGCCCGAGCCGGTCGGACCCACCAGCGCCACGGTTTCGCCCGGCTCGACGCGGAAACTCACGTTCTTCAGTATCAGCAACCCCGGCACATACCCAAACGTCACGTTGCGAAACTCCACGCTGTTTTCCCCTCCCACATTAGGCGGGGTGACACCAAAGGTGACGGGGTGGTCTTCGCGGCGTGGTGAGAGATCCACCGCCCCCGGCTTATCCTTCACCTCCACCGGCACATCCAGCACCTCGAAAATGCGCTGCCCCGACGCCATCGCCTGCTGCATCACGCTGTATTGCATCGTGAGCGAGCGGATCGGGTCGAAGAAGCGCTGCACGTAGAAGAGAAACGCGACCACGACGCCGATCTCGAGCGAGCCCTCCAGCACGCGGTTCCCGCCCACCACGATGACGATTGCCATCGCGGCACCGGTTAGCGTGTCCACTGTCGGCACCATCACCTGCGCGAGCCGCGTCGCGCGCACGTGGGTGCGGTAGTTCTCCGCCGCCTTCTCGCGAAACGCGGCGAAATTGAAGTCTTCGCGCGTCATCTCCTGCACGGTGCGGACACCGTTGATGTTTTCCGCGAGCGCGCTGTTGACGATGGAGGACGTCTCGCGCGCGCGAAGGAAAGCGCGTTTCGCCGCCGGCAGCCAAATGGCACGAACCAGAATAAGTATCGGCACCACCGACAGCGTGAGTAGCCCCAGCTCCAGATCGAGCGCGAGCAGCACCACCACGATGCCCGCGAGCAATGCCAGGTCGCCGATCGCGAAGATCGACGACTCGAAAAACTCCTGCAGCGCGCCGACATCGCCCTGCAGCCGCGACATCAACTGGCCGACCTGGATGCGGTCCATGAAAGAGAGCGACACGCGTTGCAGGTGCGCGTACATCGCGCGCCGAAAGTCCTGCAGCACGCGCTCGGCGGCGGTCGCGACCCACACCTGCTGGAAATAGTTGGAGACGAAGTTGACCGCCACCACGGCAAAGAAGCCTGCCAGCGCGATACCGAGCAGCCGTTCTGCTTCGCCGGCGCCCGCTGTCACGCCCGCCGGAAGCGCGGTGTCGATCACGTAGCGGATAACGAGCGGCACCGCAAGCTGGGTAAGCGTGAACGCCAGCACCGCGCCGACGGACGCCAGGATGACCCACCGGTACGGCACAAGAAACGCGAGGAAGCGGCGCAGCACCCGCGGATCGACCACGGCGCCGAAGTGTTCCTCGCCACTGTGGCTGAGCGGCGAGCGCTTCTGCCGCGCCCCCGGTCGTGCCGGCGCATTGGGGGATGGCGCAGCGGTATCAGGCAACAGCATTCTCCCGCGCGGCGCCCATCTGCAGATCGAAAAGCCGCCGATAGCGGTCGTTCTGCGCCACCAACTCCGCGTGCGAGCCGCGCTCGACGATGTGCCCGTCCTCCAGGAACAGAATCTCGTCGGCGTGCATGAGCGCCGACAGGCGGTGCGAGATGACGATCGTGGCGCGGCTGCGGTTGAGATCCTTCAGCGCCTCGCGGATGCGCAGTTCCGTGCCGGCGTCGATCGCGGCGGTGGAATCGTCGAACACGATGATGCGCGGGGTGAGCAGCACGCTCCGCGCGATCGACAGGCGCTGGCGCTG
>DATFGD010000340.1:0-4040 GCA_035249725.1 Burkholderiales bacterium | reverse complement strand
TGGCAGTACATCATTTCCGGGGTGCAGGACCCGCGCTTTACCGAAGTCCTGGGCGGAATGATCGACGGGGCGCAGGCCAAGCGGCTCGCCGATGCCCTGGACCCGATCGTGCACTCGACCACGCACTGAGGCGGCCGACGTGACGGCGTTGTGTGCGGGATTCACCGCCGTGCATTGGATATGCGGCTAAGGTCGAGCACACCGCTTGACAGTGAGACTAATATCTCATTAAGATATTATCGTCTCACAACTAATGCGTCGGGATACCGCTGCTGGACCGGGCGCTCGCCGGAACGCGAAAGTGTGTTTTCAACGCACCGCTGGAGGAGTGAACGGAAATGCAAGCGAAGCGAGTAGCCTTGTTATTGCTGGCCCCGGTTGCAGTGTGGGCCGGCGCTGCCACGGCAGCCGACAAGTCGGCAGAAAAACGCCAGATCGAACGCGGGCGTTATCTCGCAACCGTCGGCGGCTGCAATGACTGCCACACGCCGCATTACATGGAGCGTGACGGCAAGATTCCGGAATCCGAATGGCTCACCGGCAACGCAATGGGATTTCAGGGGCCGTGGGGCACGACCTATCCGGCCAATCTGCGCCTGCTGGCGCAGAACATGACCGAAGCGCAATGGATCGCGCGGGCGCGGGCGCCGATGCGGCCGCCGATGCCGTGGTTCAATCTCGCGAAGATGACGGACGCGGATCTGCGCGCGTTGCACCGCTATTTGCGCAGCCTGGGTCCGAAGGGCGATCCCGCGCCGGCGTATGCGCAGCCCGGAACGGCGGTGAAGACGCCTTATATCAATTTTGCGCCGGTGATGCCGCCGCAAGCCCAGGCAGTGAGCCAAAAGCGCTAAGAGTGCGTAACTCCACGCCGTTCATGGTTCGACAAGCTCACCACGAACGGCTCTCTTATGAACGACCGTTCGCCCTGAGCACCGTCGAAGGGCAACGGTCGAAGTCAAAGTCCGCGTTTCCTGAGCGCTTAGTTGCTGTCAATGCCCAGCATCTTGAGTGCGCGTACCGTCGCGGTCGTCCGCGTTTCCACGCCCAGCTTCGCGTAGATGTGCTCGAGGTGCTTCTGCACCGTGCGTCCGCTCATCTGCAGTATCGCGCCCACTTCGGCGTTGGTCTTTCCCTTGGCGACCCACGCGAGCACTTCCGATTCCCGCGGCGTCAGGCCGTGCGCGCCGAGCGTGCTCCATGAAGAGTCGCGCCGCTTTTCGTTCAGCAGCAGCAGGTGCTCGTCGCGAAAATGGTCGGGAATGAACTGAACGGTGAGCTGTCTGGCGTCTTTATCGACGATCAGCGGGTCGCGCGGCGAAGGCAGGAGCGTCTCCTGGGCCGCGAGCGCAAGTTGACGCTGATACCACTCGGCGAAGCAGTCCGGCAGCCGGTCGGCCTCGGCGGGAAACGGCGTGCGGCAGTACTGCGCGATCCAGGTTTTGGCCTGCTCCGTCCAGCGCTTTACGCGCCCGGTTCCGGCGAGCACGACGACACTGCTCGTCGGGCCTTCCAGCATCTCGACCAGCTCGTCCACATCGCGGCACAGCCGGTTCAGCGATGCGGTGTTGCGAAAGGCCTGCACGAGGTGCGGATAGAGCCGGTTCATGAGCGCGCGCTCGCGCTGCGAGAAGTCGCGGTCGCTGTGCGTGAGCAGTATGGCGGTGACGACTGAAGGCCCGGCCGCGAAGAAGACGCCCATCTGGAATTTCGCGCCGAGCTGGCGCGCGAAATCGTCTTTCTCGCAGTACTTGCGGTACTGCGTGCGCGTCATGATCTGCGTCGCCTTCTGCGGCCGGCCATCGCCGGTCTGCAGGAAATAGCGGTAGAGTGGATGCTGGCCGAAGCTGCGCTCGAGCCCGCTCAGCGCGCCGTTGACGACGCCATCGACTGTGCCGTCCGGCTCCTTCACGATGGCCGGCTGCATGGCGAGACGCGCCGCCTGGCGCTCGACTTCGAAATCGCCATAGATCACGCGCTCGGCGCCGACGAGGCGGAGCAGGGCGCCCATCGTGCGGTCCGCGAAATCCTCCAGCCCGCGATGGTCGTAGAGGTCGCGTACGAAGTCGAGTGCGCCCTCGAAGTCCTGTTGGGTAAAGCGCATCGCCACCTCCTTCGGCCGCGCCCGGACTACGCCGGCGGCGCGCCGTCCTTGAACATGCTCGAGAGCTGCCGCCGGAATTCGGGCGTGTCGCTGTGTCCGTGGACGGCAACCGCGTGCTGAACCGCCGCTTCCAGCAATTCCTTCTCGTCATCCGCAGCGATCGCAAGCGTGCAGTTCATTTCGCTCGGATATTCCCGGCAGTCGATGTATTTGCGTGCCATTGCTTTCTCCTTTTGGACTGGCTCCGATCAGGGGCGCGCTTCGTAGATCAGGTTGAAGGGCGTTTCCGCCGCGCGCCGGAAGCGGGTGAAGCCGCCTTTCGTGACGACGTCCCGTATACGCTTCTCGCCGGCCTGCGCACCCAGGCACATTCCCACTTCCTGTGCGCGTGAAGCGGGCGTGCAGATGAAAGTGGATGCCGCGTAGAACACGCGGCCCACCGGATTCATGTTCTGCTCGAGCTGATCGTGCGCGAACGGCTCGACGATCATCCACACGCCGTCGGGACGCAGACTCTTCAGCACGTGAGCAGCCGCCCCGACCGGGTCGCCCATGTCGTGCAGGCAGTCGAACACCGCGACGAAATCATAATCCTTGCCCGGAAAGTTTTTGGCGCTGGCGACTTCGAAGCGTACGCGCTTTTCGATCCCCGCCTTCTCCGCCGCTTCGCGCGCGCGCTGAATCGACGGCTCATGATAGTCGAAACCCGTTATTTCCGCTTCGGGATACGCCTGCGCCATGATGATGGTGGAGGCGCCGTGACCGCAACCGACGTCGGCGACGCGCGCACCGGAGCGCAGCTTTTT
Source organism: Burkholderiales bacterium (assembly GCA_035249725.1). GTDB lineage: Bacteria > Pseudomonadota > Gammaproteobacteria > Burkholderiales > SG8-41 > DSOT01. Next base: position 1,130 of record DATFGD010000340.1, on the reverse strand, counting down.
CTCGACCCCGTCGAGCGCCGGAATCCAGCTCTTCACGAGGTTGGCGGCATAACCGGGACGGAAGAAGCGTTCCGTCCCATGAAAGAGCGCCACGTCGTGCTCGTGCCAGCCGAGGCCTTTGCCGGTCTTGAACGCTTCGGCGATCTTCGGTATGGCCTTGAACTGTGCGACGGCGACCTGAAACGCGCCGGGGATGAACGCGGGGCTCGTCTCGTCGGCGAGCGCCATCGCCTGCTCTTCGCTCAAGCTGAATTCCTGCGTCGCGGCGTCGTACTGCACGTACCCGCTTGCGGCTTGCGTCGAGAGCCACTCGCGCATGTAGCGGGCGTCTGTCCCGGTCTTGCGCGCGAGCGATTCCGTGGTGTGGGGGCCTTCCGCGAGCGCCTTGTAGAGCCCGAGCTGGTCGCCGACGACGATCGTTGCGGCGTGCATGACCGCGCCCAGATCGTGCACGAAATTCCCCATGAATGCATCGAGCTTTGCCTGATCGATGGCCATGTCTCCTCCTTGTTGCAGTGGGAGGCGCTATCGTGCACGCGTACCCGTGCGCTGCCAATACGCATACCGGCGTATGCGTGCCGTGCGGGCTTGCTGTAGCTGTGGCGTTACAGCAAGGCGTGCCTTGTTACGGTTCCGGGCCGGCGTAGCGCCCTGCGGTGTGCGGGAACATCGCCTTCACGATCTTGAAGCGCGAGATATCGACCGTCGCGTCGCGGTGGAGGAAGAGGGAAGCGTCGCGCAGGAACTTCTCGATGCCGAAATCGAGCATCACGCCGTTGCCGCCGTGCAGCTCCATGGCCTGCTTCGCGACTTCGAAGATTTCGACCGAAGCAAACATCTTCGCCATGTTGCACAGCTCGTCCGCGTCCGGCGCCTTGGCATCGACCGCGCGCACCGCTTCGTTCAAAAGCGCGCGCACCGCCGAGAGCTTCGTGGCCATGTCGGCGAGCCGCGTCGCCACCGCCTGGTGCTTGATAAGGATGCGCCCGCCCTGCACGTAATTCTGCACGTAATCCGCCGTGCGCTCGAACGCCGCCATGCCTACACCGAGATTCTTCGCCGCAACGATGATCTTGCCGGGACGGAAGTAAATGCCGGCGCGCGACATCGCGACGTTTTCCGCGAGGCAG
>DATFGD010000339.1:0-5289 GCA_035249725.1 Burkholderiales bacterium | reverse complement strand
GATGTATCCGATCCGCGCCATCCCAAGCCGCTTGCGGAAATCGCCATGCCGCCCGGCACGCACTCGCACAAGGTCCGGGTCGCGAACGGCATCATGCTGACGAACCGCGAAGTGCTGGGCGAACGCGTGCGGCGCGGGGAGACGCCGCCGGAAGACTTTCAAGGCGGGCTAGGCATCTATGACGTATCGAATCCGTCGCGTCCCCAGCTCATCACGCACTGGAATACGACCGACAGGCCGGGGCCGAGCTATGCGCGCGGCGTGCACCGCTTCGATTTCGATGGGCGCTACGCCTACATTTCGCCGACATGGGACGGTTATAACGGCAACATCGTGATGATCCTCGATCTCAAAGATCCGTCTCGTCCTGAAGAGGTGGGGCGCTGGTGGATGCCGGGACAATGGACCGCAGGCGGTGAAAAACCGCAGTGGAAGGGCGCGGCGCACAAGTGCCATCATCCGCTGCGCTACGGTAACCGCCTGTATACGAGCTACTGGCACGGCGGGTTCGTGATCCTCGATATCGACGACATGAAGCAGCCCAAGCTCGTGTCGCATCTCGACTGGAGTCCGCCGTTTCCGTGGCCGACGCACACGTGTCTGCGCATTCCGTTCAAGATCGACAACCGTGATTTCATGGTGGTATCCGACGAAGACGTGGTGCGGCTCGAAGGCTGTCCGCCTTATCCTTCGGCGTTCCTGTGGGTGGTGGATATTACGGACGAAACGCATCCCATGCCGGTCGCGACGTTTCAGCTCGAGGGCATACCGCCGGAGGAGCAGCCGTTCATGACCGGTTGCCATCAACCGTGCGAAAAGGTGACTGGCACGGAAATACCGGTCGCGTGGTTCGCGCACGGGTTACGCATCGTCGATATTGCGCGGCCGCACGCGCCCAAGGAGGTCGCGCATTTCATGCCCGACCCGCCGCCGGGCTCGACGCGGGTTCAGAGCAACGACGTCACGATCGATGAGCGTGGACTCATTTATCTACTCGACCGCGTGCGCGGACTGCACATTCTGGAACGAACCTGAAAGCATGAACGCGAAGGGCGCAAAGAAAGGTCAGTGAGCATGGCATCCGGTGTATTCGACGACGCGCTCATCAAGCATCTCTGGAGCACCGATGAGTTGCGCGCGATCTTCAGCGATCGCAACCGCATCCAGAAATGGTACGACTACGAAGCGGCGCTCGCGCTCGAGCAGGCGGCGCTCGGCATCATCCCTCAGCCCGCGGCGCATGAAATTGCGGCAAAGGCGCGCGTCGAAAACGTCGATATCGAATCGATCGCGGAAGAAATCCGCCGCATCAAACATCCCCTGGTGCCGGCGCTCAAGGCGGTGCAGGCGCTGTGCCAGTCGGAATACGGCGAATACATCCATTTTGGGCCCACCACGCAGGACGTGCTCGATACCGCAACGGTGTTGCAGATCAAGGAGGCACACGCGGTCTATCTGCGCGATATGAAAGCAATCGGCCAGTCGCTCTACCGCCTTGCGGAGACCCACAAGGCGACGCCCATGGTCGGGCGCTCGCACGGCGTGCAGGCGCTGCCGATCACCTTCGGACACAAGTGTGCGATCTGGCTGTCCGAGATGGGGCGCAGCTACGAGCGCTTGCGGCAGCTCGAGCCGCGCATGTTCGTGGGCGGCATGGTCGGTGCGGTCGGCACGCAGGCTTCGTATGGTCCGCAGGCAGCCGAACTCGAGCAGCGCCTCATGAAGCGCCTGGGACTCGGTGTGGCGGACATCAGCTGGCAGCCGGCGCGCGACCGTTTCGCGGAATATGCGTGCGTGCTCGGTTTGATCGGCGGCACGCTCGGCAAGATCGCGAATGAGATCGTGATCCTCGAGCACAACGAAATCGACGAGATCGCGGAGCCCTTCACCGAGGGCAAGGTGGGTTCTTCCACCATGCCGCACAAGCGCAATCCCTCCACGTGCGAGGCGGCGGTCGCGGTCAGCCGGGCACTGCGTTACAACGCGGCATTCATGCTCGAATGCATGGTCATCGAGCACGAGCGCGACGGCTCGGCATGGCGCAGCGAATGGAAAGCGCTGCCCGAATCGTGCCTCATGGCAGGCGGACTGCTCGCGATGATGAAAGGCGTGCTCTCCGGCTTGAACGTCAACGTGCAGCAAATGCGCGCCAATCTGAATCTCCTTGGCGGATTTCTCCTTTCCGAGCGCGTCATGTTCACGCTTTCGGCAAAAGTAGGGAAGCAAACGGCGCATGAGCTTGTTTACGAGGCATCGATGCAGGGACTGGAACAGGGCACGAGTTTCGAAAAGTCGCTGATGCAAAATCCGCGCGTGCGCGCCGCGCTCACGGAGCGCGAGCTCGACGCGGTGCTGGATCCTACGAGCTATGTCGGACGTGCGCCACAGATCGTGGAGGAGGTCCTGGCGCAGACGCGTGCCGGCGGATGGCTGAACTGAGGGACGCGGGCGGCGCCAGGCGGGCCGGCAAGCGGCGGCAGCCCGCTCGCTTTCAGGCCGCTTACCCGGCTTGATCAAGGCCGGGCGGTCAAAACGGAGCAGCGCTTCCGTTCATTTTCCGTTCATGTTTGTTGCGGCGCAATATGAGCCTGAAACGCTTGCCACCGAATGACCATTTTCTGTAAAGTGCGATTTCAAAATACGGACTTCAGGAGGAGGCGCCCACCATTTGATATATTGCCCTGCTGTACGGGCCGCATGTACAGCCATCTAACCTGCCACACTGCAGCACCAAAACGACTGAAGAGTTTCCCGCGGGCAGCCGCTCGAATGTTGCAGCCAGCAGCCGGGCGGCCAGGGAGTAGCCGAGCGCACGAGCCACGACGCCTCTGTGCGCATCGATTAACAGGAGAGAAATATCGTGCAGTTAAAAATTAAAAGCCAAGAGGACTTCTGGGCCGGACTGATGTTTATCGGCTTCGGGCTTCTGGCCATCGTCATTTCCCGGGACTATCCGATGGGTTCCGCAATGCGCATGGGCCCGGGCTATTTTCCGACCAGCCTCGGCATGATCATGATGGTGCTGGGCGCCATCATCACCGCGATGTCGTTCAAGTTGCCTGGAGGTAAGGTCACCCGGTTCCACATTCGCCCGATGATCATTCTATCGATAGCCTTCGCCATTTTTGCCTGGGGCATCGATCACATCGGGTTCATCCCATCACTCTTCATCGTCATTTTCCTGGCTGCGTTTGCCGGCCAGGAATTCAGGTTGAAGGAAGTGCTCGTACTGTGCGCGGTCATGATTGCGGGCTGCTGGGCGCTGTTCATCAAGGGGCTGGAGTTGCCGTTCCCCTTGTTCTGGTGGAGATAACATGGAAGTCCTAGCCCAACTTTTTCCGAATCTCGCGCTGGGATTCAGCACTGCGGTCACGCCGATCAACCTGATGTACTGTTTCATCGGCGTGTTCGTCGGCACGATGGTCGGCGTTCTGCCCGGCATCGGTCCGCTGGCGGCGATCGCCATGCTGCTGCCGGCGACCTTCAACCTGCCGCCGGTGGGCGCGCTCATCATGCTGGCGGGCATCTACTACGGCACCCAGTACGGCGGCTCGACCACTGCAATATTGGTGAAGCTGCCGGGCGAGTCGGCGTCGGTGGTGACCTGCATCGATGGCCACGAGATGGCCCGAAACGGCCGCGCCGGGCCCGCGCTCGCCATTGCCGCCATCGGCTCGTTTTTCGCCGGCACCGTCGGCACCATACTGATCGCGATGTTCGGGCCGCCGCTCGCCGAAATGGCGCTCAAGTTCGGCGCGCCGGAATACTTTTCCCTCATGGTGATGGGCCTCATCGCCGCCTCGGTGCTGTCGTCCGGATCGATGCTCAAGGCGATTGCGATGATTTTCCTGGGGCTGATATTCGGCATCATCGGCACCGATGTGAATTCCGGCATGTCGCGCTTCACGTTCGGCATGTCGGGACTTGCTGACGGCATCAGCTTCACCGTCGTCGCGATGGGGTTGTTCGGCTTCGCCGAAATTCTGTCCAACCTGGAAAAGGCGCAGTCAACCGAAACTCGCAACCTGCTCACCCAGAAGATCGAGCATCTGTATCCGACGTGGCAGGATCTCAAGTTATCCTTCGGGCCGATTCTGCGCGGCACAGGGATCGGCGCATTCTTCGGCACGCTGCCCGGCGCCGGACCGACGATCGCCGCTTTCTCGACTTATGCCCTGGAAAAGAAAGTCGCCAAAGACCCGTCGGTATTCGGCACGGGCGCGATTCAAGGCGTCGCGGGGCCGGAATCGGCCAATAATGCGGCCGCGCAGTGTGCGTTCATTCCCACGCTGACGCTCGGCATTCCCGGCAGCGGCACCATGGCGCTGATCCTCGGCGCGCTGACCATTCAGGGCATTGCGCCCGGGCCGCAGGTGATGACGCAGCGCCCCGAACTGTTCTGGGGCCTGATCGCGAGCATGTGGATCGGCAATGCGATGCTCGTGATCCTCAACCTGCCGCTGATCGGGCTGTGGGTGAGGCTGCTCATGGTGCCGTACCGCTGGCTGTTTCCGTCGATCCTCGGCTTCATGGCGATCGGCGTCTACAGCGTCAACAACCTGGATCTCGACATCTACATGACGATATTCTTCGGTCTGCTCGGCTACGTATTCCTGAAGTTGAGATGCGAGCCGGCGCCGCTGATACTCGCGTTTGTGCTGGGGCCATTGATGGAGGAGAACCTGCGGCGGGCACTCCTTATTTCGCGGGGCGATCCGACGGTATTTTTCACCCGGCCGATCAGCGCAGGCTTCCTGTTGGCGACGGCCATTATTTTGCTCATCATGATATTGCCGAAGATTCGCAGAAAACGGGAAGAGGTCTTGGCAGAAGAAGGCACTTAAATACGACGGGCGTCAACTGGAGGAGGGAAAGCCGCGCGACATGCGCGGCTTTTTTTTGCCGGGCGGCGCGTTTGAACATAATGGCGCTGCCCCGGTCACATCGATGTGCAGATGTCGTTCACATCGAGCATTTTCCAGCCCGGCCGCAATTGCGGCTACGTCGCTCATGCCGGGCGCGTGGCGCTGCTGGTCGACGCCGAGCAATACTTTCGCGCGTTTACCCAAGCTGCCGAAAGGGCGCGCCATTCGATTGTCATCCTCGCCTGGGATTTCGACAGCCGTACCCGCCTCGATTTCGAGGGAGGCACCGGCGACAAGCAAGGGCCCCCCGCCTTGCTGGGCGAGTTCCTCAACTATCTCGCGAAGCGCCGGCGCCACCTGCACATCTATGTGCTCAACTGGGACTACCCGATGGTGTTCTCTGGCGGCCGGGAGCTGCGCCCGA
>DATFGD010000338.1:0-5239 GCA_035249725.1 Burkholderiales bacterium | reverse complement strand
GTCCGCACCTTCGTCGAGATACTCGCGGGTGCCGGCGCTGAAGCTTCCGGCGAGCCCGAGCGCATGGCCAACCTGCGCCGAATCCAGCCGCAGCAGACTCGAGACCGCGGCAGCGGCGCCGAAGACGCCCGCGATGGCGGTATTGTGAAACCCGCGGCGCGCCGACACGGGATGCATCGCGGAGGCAATACGCAGCATGACGTCATAACCGATTACCGTGGCAAGGATCACCGCCGTTGCACCGCCGCCATGCTGCTCCGCTGCGGCGAGCACCGCCGGGAATACAACGCCTGCCGGATGAGCGGACCCCTGCGTATGACCGTCATCGAAGTCGAGCCCATGAACGTTCGCACCGTTCACGAGTGCCGCATTCGGCGCGGAGAGCCTGGCGCCGCTGCCGATCACCGTTGCGCTGCGCGTCGCGTCATTCTCCTGGTAGTACGACAGCAACGCCCGCGACACCGGCATCGCCGACCCGGAAACCGCACACGTCACGAAATCGAGCAGTGCACGCTTGAACGCGTGTATCGTGTGCGGCGGCAGCGCCGCGTAGCGCAGCGCGGCGACGTGCGCCGCAATCCGGCGGCTGGCGCCTTCGCCGGTCATGATTCCAGAACGATCAACCCGTCGACAGCGACCACGCCACCGCCTTCACGCTTGACCACCAGCGGGTTGATTTCCGCTTCGGTGACGACCCGGCCTTTCAGGCAGACAAGCAGCGACATGGAGCGGATCGCGCGTGCGAGCGCCGCGCAGTCGCCGCGCGGCAGATTGCGAAATCCGCGCAGAACGGCAAGCTCCGGCACTTCGTCGATCATCGCTGCGGCAGTTTGGATACTTACCGGCGCCAGTCTCACGCAATGGCTGGGTCGGATCTCCGCCGTCACGCCGCCGACGCCCAGCATGACGACGGGACCCACTTCCGGATCGCGACGGTACCCGACGATCACCTCGGCCAGCCCGCGTTCCATGCGCTGTACCAGGATGCCGTCGATGCGCGCCTGAGGGCATTTCTCGCGCGCACCATTCAGTATGCGCTGCACTGCGACCCTAAGATTGCCGCCGCTCGCAACATCAAGCTCGACCAATCCCGCATCCGTTTTGTGCGCGATATCGGCCGACAGGACCTTCACCGCAACCGGAAATTCGAAAGACGCGTCCGAGCAGGCTGCCGCATCGCTAACGACGCGACTATGGGCCCGGGGAATCCCGAGCGCGGCAAATATACTGCACGCGTCGTACTCGTTCAGCCGCCCGCAAGTCGTGGCGGCAGCGAGCGCTTCGGCCTGACCGATCTCGGAATCGGGGTTGGATTCGAGGGATTGCGGCGCACGCCAGTTGAGGTACGCATTTACCGCGTCGGCACACGACTCAGGGGTGCGGAATCCCGCAATGCCATTCTCCTGCAGCGCAAGCAGTCCCGCATCAGCGCGCGGCGCGAGAAATACGGCGAGCGGTTTTCGGTCGCGCCCCCCGGCCTCGAACACGCGCTCGACAAGCGTCTGCGGATTTTGGGCGCTGGAACCGATCACGGAGACGACCGCATCGCAGTGTTCGGAAGCAAGCAATGCCGAAAGAATCTCCGGGTACGCGCCGCCTTCGCTACTCCCCATGGGAAGATCCGTGATCGGGGCATCGTTGATGGGAAGATCTTCGCCGCGCAATTTCTCGATGAGCGCAGGCGGCGGGCTTACCACTTCCGCGCCCAGCACACCGAGTCGGTCGGCGATCATCGCTGCAGCACCGCCGGTTCCCGTAAGGATCGCCACGCGCCGGCCAACCGGCGGTTTGCGCCCCAGCACGAGCTGCGGGAGCTCGAACAGGCTCTCCAGCATGTCCACGCGCAGGATGCCGTGCGCTCGAAAAAACGCATCCGCCAGTTCATCGGCGCCGACCATGGCCCCAGTATGCGAGGTGGCGGCACGGCGTCCGACTTCCGAGCGGCCGAGCTTGTACGCGATCACGGGTTTGCCCGCTGCAAAGGCACGCCGCGCCGCTGACGCGAGGCGCTCAGCGTCCCGAAAGGTTTCCAGAAAGAGCAGTATCGCGCCCGTATCCGGGTCATCGACGAGAACTTCCGTCAACTCACCGACCGCGAGATCGCATTCGTTTCCCACGGAGATCAGTTTCGAGAATCCCAGGCCGCGGGCCTGTGCGCGGGAGATGAGCGTGCCGAGCGTGCTCCCGCTCTGAGAGATCACGCCGAGCGGTCCGGGCCGCAGCGTTTCACGCTCCAGCACCGCGTTGACGGAGAGCGCGGTTTTGCCGTGAACATTGATGAGCCCCATGCAATTGGGGCCCAGAAGCCGCACGCCGTTCGTGCGCGCCATTGCGACCATGTCGCGCTGCCGCTTCGAGCCCTCATCGCCCAGTTCGGCAAATCCGGCGCTGAAAATCGTGGCAACGGGTATTTCGAGCTCACAGCACTGGGCGACAACATCCGGCACGAGCGGTGCGGGCACCATGATGAAAGCGTGATCTATGGGACCGGGCGCGGACCGGAGATCAGGATAGGCAGTTTCGCCGAATACGTCCGTGTAGCGCGGATTGACCGGAAGAATTCGCCCGGCGTAGCCGTGCTCGCGCAGAAAACGCTGGGGGCGGGAATTGTTCTTCTTCGGATCCGCCGACGCACCGACGAGCGCGATCGTTCGTGGCGTAAACAGCGCTTCCGCAAACCTTACACCACCCCGCCCGCCTTGCGGGCACCCCTCCTCATCGGAGGAGGGGAAAGTGCATGCCGGGCCCTCTCGGCGGTTCATTAGCGATTTGCTCCTCTTAACGTTCCTGATACTGCGTCGTGATCGCCCTTCTTCTTGCTATTGGGCGTCGTGATCGCCCTTCTTCTTGACGTTGCTGATATTGGGCGTCGTGGTCGTCCTTCTTCTCGACGTTCCTGATGTTTTGCCGTTATGCTTTTTCGGCTTTCGGTGGGCGCTGGGAAAAGCGGCGCTCGAAGATGCTTTCCGCGAGGCGATTCTTCATCATCTCGATGGAGCCGCCCGCGATCATCCAGCCGCGCGTGCGCCGCACGCAGTACTCGACGAGCGTCTCCTGCGTGTAGCCCAGCCCGCCCATCACCTGCAACGATTCGTTCGCCACGTCGAATCCCGTCTGGTTGCACATGAGCTTGGCGATGGTCGTTTCATCGGCGGCCGGGAATCCGCGATCGGCATTGGCGGCCGCGCGGTAGAGCAGGAGCTGGGCGGCGTCGAGCTTCACTTTCATGTCGGCGAATTTCCATTGCAGTCCCTGGAACTCGCACAGCGGCCGCCCGAACTGTGTGCGCGTGAGCGCATAATCGCGCGCCGCGTTGTAGCAGTAGCGACCGAAGGCGAGCGAGCGTGCAGCATTACCCACGCGTTCGGCGTTGAAGCCCGCCATCTGCTTCTTGAATCCGCCGGGACCGAGCAGCACGTCCTCAGGCGGTACGTAGACCTTATCGAAATAAAGCGGCGCCCAGTGCGCGCCGGACATGAACTTCGCCGGCTCGCCGATGGTGAAGCCCGGTGTCCCACGCCGGATCATCACCGAGCCGATGCCCTCGATGCCCGGCCCATATCGCACGTAGACGAGGTACTGATCGGCGTGCGGATTGGGAAATACTTTCGTGCCCGTAACCCGAAATCCTGCGCCGTCGGACCTGGCGCTGGTCGTAAGATCGGTGGTCGCGGATCCGGCCTCGGGCTCCGTCATCGCCACCGCGATGATTTCCTCGCCGCGCAATACCGGGGCGAGGAAGCGCTTCTTCTGGTCCCCGGTGGCGAATCTTGCCAATACGCGGATCGCGCCGAAGTTGCCTTCCTGAATGAGATCGGCGCTGCGCGGACAGGCGAGCGCCACCTGCTCGATCGCCAGCACCGCGTCCATCAGCGTGCCGCCCTGACCGCCGTCCGCTTCGGGTATCGTGATGCCGAGCAGTCCGGCGGACGCCATTTTGGCGGCAATCTCGCGCGGATAGGCCTCGGCGTGCGCACGTTTCAGCGCATCGGCTTCCAGTTCGCGCTTCGCGAACGCGCGCACCGATTCCTGGAACGCGACCTGCTCCGCACTCAGCGTGAAATCCATTTCACCTTTACTCGACAAAACGACTGTCCATCCTTCGACAAGCTCAGGATGAACGGTTCTTCAAAAGCCGTTCCTGGCTATGCGCCCTTCTTCTCGCGCGCGGCGTCGCGCTTGTGCAGGAAGTGAACCAGCTCGCCGACGATCCCGCGGCGGAACGTGAGCACGCACACGACGAAGACCAGGCCCTGCACGATTGTCACCCACGCGCCGAGCTGGGCGAGATAGTTCTCCATCGCGAGCACGACGAGTGCGCCCGCAACCGGCCCGAAGATGGTACCCATGCCGCCCACGAGCGTCATCAGCACCACTTCGCCCGACATGGTCCAGTACACCGCATTCAACGCAGCAAGCTGGAACACGAGCGCGTTCGTTGCACCCGCCAGCCCCGAAAGGGTCGCCGACAGCACGAATGCAAGGAGCTTATAGCGGTCCGTGTCGTAGCCCAGCGATATGGCGCGCGGCTCGTTCTCGCGGATCGCCTTCAGCACCTGGCCGAACGGCGAATGGATGATGCGGTAGATCAGCAGAAAACCGCCGACGAAAATGACGAATACCAACGCGTACATCGCGCGCACGTCGGAGAGATCGAGGAGCCCGAAGAGTTTCCCCCGAGGGACCGCCTGGATGCCGTCCTCGCCGTGCGTGAACGGCGCCTGCACGCAGAAAAAATACACCATCTGCGCGAGCGCGAGCGTGATCATCGCGAAATAGATGCCCTGACGCCGAATGGCAATCATCCCGGAGACAAGCCCCAGCACACACGAGGCCACGGTGCCCGAAAGTATCGCGAGTTCGGGCGTTAGTCCCCAGACCTTTGCCGCGTGCGCGGCGGTGTAGCCCGCCATGCCGAGGAACATGGCATGGCCGAACGATAGTAGCCCCGCGAAGCCCAGCAGCAGGTTGAAAGCGCAAGCGAACAGCGCGAAACACATCACCTTCATCAGAAACACCGGGTAGATCGCCAGCGGTCCCAGCACGAAAAAGGCGATCATTACCGCAAATGCGATGCGCTGTTGCCCCAGTTCGCGTGCCCTTGCCGGAGCGTTGATTGCCAGTTGTTCGACGGCCATGGCGCCTACCGCTGGGTACCGAAAAGACCCGCCGGCCTCAGCATCAGGACGATTGCCATGATGATGAAGATCACGGTGTTGGAGGCTTCCGGGTAGAACAC
>DATFGD010000337.1:0-3637 GCA_035249725.1 Burkholderiales bacterium | reverse complement strand
TGAACCGAACTTCCACTTTCTTCATTCGACTTGCCTCCGTGATTTTTGTCGTTCCAGCCGACGCCGGACGACCACTTCGTCATCCCGGTGAAACCGGGATCCAGACGACTAATCCCACACCGGGGCGCGGCCCTTGGGATTTGCGATGCGCCCATCGGGCCGCTTGAGCGCGAAGATTTCCTGCATCTCGCCGGATGTCAGCTCGAAATCGAAGATGTCGAGGCTCTCGGCGATATGCTTCGGATTGGATGACCGCGGGATAGCGGCAATGTTCCCCTGCTGCATGAGCCAGCGCAGCGCGATCTGAGCGATCGTCCGGCTCTTGCGTTTAGCGATGCCGGCCAGCACAGGGTCGCTGAACAGGCGGCCGCGCGCGAGCGGACAGTAGGCGGTGAAGATCAGTCCGACTTTACGGCAATAGGCGAGTACCTTCGATTGATCAAGGTACGGATGGTATTCCGCCTGCAGGCTGACGAGCGGCTCCGGGCAGAGGCGCAGCGCTTGTTCGACCAATGCGATATTGAAATTTGCTACGCCGATATGCCGCGCGAGGCCATCGCGCTTTGCCTTCGCAAGCGCCCCCATTGTTTCGGCGAGCGGAATGTTGTCCACCGTCGGCCAGTGCACGTGCAGCAGATCCACGTAATCAACCTGGAGATTGCGCAGGCTTTCATCCACCGAGCGCGCGAAATCGTCGGCGCGAAGGTATTCGTGCGAGACCTTGGTGCAGAGAAAGATTTCGTTGCGCGGCACGCCGGATGCGCGGATGCCTTCGCCGACGCCTTTCTCCGATCCGTACTTCCACGCGGTGTCGATGTGGCGGTAGCCGAGTCTGAGCGCGGCCGCCACGATCTCGCCACAATCGCCGAGCTGGGAGGTGCCGAAACCGAGTGCAGGTATGTTTGCGCCGCGCGCAGGCAATACCGGAATCTGTGCCATCGTTTCCTCGGAAAGAAAGGTATGCGGGACGGGCAAGCGGGCGTGATTATAGTCGGTGCGCCGCATGTCGGCGAGACGGCGAACCATCTTTAGCGTAACAAAATGACCGTCCACCCTTCGACGGGCTCAGGGCGAACGGTCATTTGCAGGGTGCCGTTCGTATGAGCTTGAGCCTGTCCTGAGGGAAACCATGAACGGCGTGGATTCATTTGATGGGCGCTCTTAGCGCGCGAGCGGATCGGGGCGCAACTGAAACCGCACGACCTTGGGCCGGGTCCCTTTGCCGGTCTCGAGATGAAACATGGTGCGCGTGGAGTACGTCGTCCACAGCGCTCGGCCTTTCCATCCGGCATTGGGGTCGTCGATCCGGCCTTCCACCCACTTGGTAAAGAAGCCGATCGGGTACGGCACGCGCAGATTCACGAATTTCCCGTCGACCAGGGCCAGCAGTGAATCGTTGAGATTGCCGGTCGCAATCGGCACATTGTTTCCCAGGCCAAATGAATTAAACTGATCCACCCACGTGTAGTAACTCGATTCCACGCTTCCGGGATCGGACACGTCTCGAAATTGCGGGCCGGGAAGACGGTGCAGCGTCCACCCCTCGGGGCAGTGTTTGCCGGTTGCGGTCGGGCCGTTCAGCACCTTGCACTTGCGCCGGTCGAAGCTCGCGAGGTGCCCGCTCGAGAGCGAAGCCCAGAACACGCCGTTGCGGTCGATGTCCCCGCCACGCGGCCCGTATCCGGGAAACGGCGGCTCGTAGATTTCGGCGAGCGCGGTCGCGCTCGGATTTGCGCCGGGCGCGACGCGCACGACCCGGCCCGGAAAGCCCAGCGCGGTGCCCCATACGGAACCATCGACCGCACTCACGGCGACTGAATACAGGCCCAGGTGCACGCGCGTGTCTTTGGCGGCATCGGGCGGTTGTTTCGGCTCGACGTAGGCGTCGCGTCGGCCGTTGCCATTGGTGTCGATGATGAATGGCGTCCACCCTTGCGACTGCGCTTCATCGCCGGACTTTTCGAAAGCGCTGCGATTGATCCAGCCGATTACGCCTGCGCCGGCACCGCCGCTCGACGTCCACAGCGTGTTATCGCGGTCCTCGGCGAAGATCAGATGGTGCGTGGGGAAGCACGTGCTGATCAGCGTGAACTTCCCGCTCTTCGGGTCGTACATCGAAACGTGCCGGTTCGCGCGCTCGATCGGAAACGCGCGCGCCGACGGATGACTCGATCCCTTGCGGCAGAAATCCGGATTGTCCGGGTGCCGCACGCGTGCGGTAAACCACACGCGCCCCTGCTCGTCCATCATCGGATTGTGATTGCTGGTCTGGCTGTCCCAGATCGGTTGATCGTCCCAATAGGGCGAAGGCGCCATCGGCGCGGTTTTCGAGGACGGTGTCTTCGGATCGCGCACCGGGTGTTTGACTTCAGTCGCGGTGTGCGTCATGGGGTCGAGGATCGGCACGAAATCCGTGCTCTCTTCGGCAGAGCCGTAGAACTTGCCGTACGGGTTCACCGTGGGCTTGCGCCGGTCGGTGCCGATCAGATCGTGCAGATAGGCGGTCGGACGGCTCCAGTCCCAGACGGTGAGCACGACGTTCCGCTCGACGCCCTGCGGGCGTTGCGGCGTGGCGTGGGGCAGCTCGCCGGCCGCGATGCGGTCGGTCCAGTCCGCCCACAACGCCAGCGCGCGCTCCGTGCCGAGCTGATCGACGCGCGTCACCATCTGCGTCATCGCCTGGCCCGAAGCGATGCGCCGCGCCCATGCTTCAGTGGATGACTTGAACTTGGCGAACGCGCCCGGCATGGTGCGGGTGCCCTTGGTGCCGAGCGCATGACACGACATGCAGCCGTTGGTCTTCACCACGTTGAGCCATTCCGCCTGGCTCTTCACCGTCTCGTTGATGCCGTTGCCCTTTGCGCCCGAACCCGGGAATTCCGACTTCGCCGGAATTTTGAGCATCGAATACCAGTAGATCGCGGGATAGTACTCGGCTGCCGCCGCTGCGCCCGGGGCGGGCACCGCCTTGAGATTAAGCGCGCTGCCCGGCGCCGCAGTCACCTTGGGCGAATCGACGAGGCCGTAACCGCGCACCCATACGCTGTAGCGTGCTTGCGGCAGATCGGGAATGACGTAGCGGCCCTTGTCGTCGGTGACGACGATCTTGGCGAACTGCGTCGGCAGGTCGAGCGTTTCAGCGATCACCCAGACGCCGGCTTCAGCGCCATTGCTGCTCGTCACGACCCCGCCGAGGTCGGCAGGACCGATACGAACGTCTGAAGGTGCACCGTGAGAGCCCGGCTGCCCGGCGCAGGCCGCCACCAGTGCCGCCATCGCGATCGCTGCGCTAAAACGCCATACCCGTTGTGACGCGCTCATAGAGACTCTTTCGTGTAAGCGGCGCCACACTCGCCGGGTTGAAACTTACGAATTTCCCGAACCGTTATTTCACGACCGTCCACGGCCGCGACTTTTCAGCAGCATACTTCTTCACCGCCTTTTCGTCGAAGTCGAACCCGAGCCCCGGTGTACGGTGCAGGATCAGATTGCCGTTTTTGTGGGCCAGTTGCTTGCCGATCAAGCGCCGGAAGTTGAGCACCTGATCGTCGGGGAAGAACTCGACGTAGCGCGCATTGGGGGTGGCTGCGACGAGCGGCGCATGTACGTCGTGAAACCAGTGCGGACACATCGTGAC
>DATFGD010000336.1:0-6871 GCA_035249725.1 Burkholderiales bacterium | reverse complement strand
CTTGAGCGTCACTATGCCCCGCAGACGACGCTGATGGTGATGGAAGCGGATCTGCTGCTGGAACTGGCGTCGAGCCTGTCGCGGCAGGGCAAGCGCGTGGCCGTGCTCGCGCGCTCGGCACGCCAGCCGCTGCTCACCGGTCTGACGTGGATTGGCGCACCGTCGGATCCCGCGGGATACGCGCACGATCTCTATGCGAACCTGCGGGGGCTCGATGAAGCCGGTTGCGATGCGATCCTTGCGGAAGCGCTGCCCCCGCAAGCCGCATGGACCGCGATCCGCGACCGCCTTGCACGCGCTTCAGCAGGCGGTCTGCCTCCCGATGCAACATAGATCGGCCGCTACGCAGCCGGCTTGGGTGCTTGTTGGATTCAGCGAAGCGTGCGGTCCAGAAACATCCGGACGTGCCTGACCAGCTCACTTTCCCGGCCGTTGAAGAAGTGGTCCGCGCCTGCAATCTGCGCCTGTGCCGAGCCGCGCACGGTACGGAGCATTCCAGCGCGCTTCTCGGCACTCTGCAGCACCGCTGGGAAGTCCGCTTCCCCGAACAGGTCCAGAATCGGCGCCTTCAACGTTTCCGGGCGGCTGAATTCGCCGGAGAGTCCAATGGCGACCCACGCATCAACGCTGCTCCCGGCGTTGCTGTTCAAAAAGAAATTCGCCATTCGCGTCCCCAGGCTGTGGGAGACGATCGCCACTTTTTTAGTGCCGCCGCTGCGAAGGAACGCGACGGCGGCTTGGAGGCGTGCTGCCGCCTCCGGGTATAGCGGGGGATATTGTGCACCGTCGGCGTCTGCCGCGAGGACAGGCATTTGCACCGAAAGCGTGGTGTAACCGTGGTCGGCAAGACCGCTGCGCAGCGGATTGATGAGTCCCCAGTCGGGATGCATGCCCATACCGTGGACGACCACGACGCCGGCGCGCGCCCCCGGCCGCGGCGTATGGAGCGCGAGAAATTTGCGTCCCGACGCTTCAAGGTGAACCGGATCCCCGACTACTATGGCCGGCGTGATCTCATCGGCCCAACGCTGTTCGCGCGCATAGTCGGCCTGCGCGTAGGCGCCCCCCGACATGCACAGGATTACGAGCAACAGGACAATTCGGGTCATGCGCGGCTACGCGGCAGCATGATGACCGCGCCTGCTATCTGCCCTTGAAGCGCGGCTTTTCTTTGCTGAGAAAAGCCGCGACGCCGATCCGGTAGTCCTCGGTGTCGAAACAGTCGAAGCCCTCCTGCCATTCACCATCGGTCAACTGCGCGTTGACCGACAGGCGCTCGATGAACTTCTTGTGCCAGCGCGCAACGAGCGGGGCCCCGTCCGCGATGCGCCGGGCAAGCGCGTACGTCTCCTCCTCGACCTTCGCATCGGGCACGACGCGATTGACGAGCCGCTTGTGCAG
Organism: Burkholderiales bacterium; assembly: GCA_035249725.1. Classification (GTDB taxonomy): domain Bacteria; phylum Pseudomonadota; class Gammaproteobacteria; order Burkholderiales; family SG8-41; genus DSOT01. The sequence continues at coordinate 5,470 of DATFGD010000336.1, read as the reverse complement.
CGCGTCTTTTGCGTCGAAGACGCGGCCTTCGAGGAGGATTTCCAAAGCCGTCGCGCGGCCAACCAGTGCGAGGAGCCCTTGCAGTTCGCCATAGGCCATGGTGAGCCCGAGGCGGTTGATTGGGATCCCGAAGCGGCTCGATTCCCCGCAGATGCGCATATCGCACATCGCCGCGATTTCGAGCCCGCCGCCCACGCACGCGCCGTGAATCATCGCGACGGTGGGATGCCGGCACCGGGCGACCGATTGCATTGTTTCGTGGATCAGCTCGCCGTACTGGCGCGCCTGCTTCGAGTCCGCGCGTTCGCGAGCAAACTCCGAAATATCGGCCCCGGCCGCGAACGCCTTCTCGCCCGCCCCGCGCAGTACGATGCAGCGCAGCCCGTCGTCCGCCGAGAGCTCGCGCATCGCGGCGCCGAGCTCGATCCACATCGCCTTGTTGAGCGCATTGAGGCGGTCGGGATTGTTGAGTGTGACGGTTGCGATCGCACCGTCGCGGAGGACAGAGGCGGATTCCAAATGACATCCCGGAAAACGAGGAACGTATCAGGCACGCGATCGAAAAGCAATCCCAGCCCTCAACTATAAGGCGAGGCTATCTCTGACCCAATCATGAAGCGGTTAGAGCTGTACTGAGGAGGGAGACGGCGGGTTTAACCGGCGCAGCATCGCCGCGTTTGGGAGTGGGATGCCAGCCGACAATCGCGAGAAACACGAGGAAACCCAGCACATAAGCCAGTGTGACGTGCCAGCCGTGGCGCACCCAGCGGCCGACGTTCTTCGCTTCGGGGTACATGTTCGAGAGCGCGACTCCCGCCGAGGAACCGAACCAGATCATCGAGCCGCCGAAACCGACCGCGTAGGCGAGCATGCCCCAATCATAGCCACCCTGCTTCAGCGCGAGTGCGGTGAGCGGAATGTTGTCGAAGACCGCCGAGATAAATCCCAATCCCATCGCCGTCTGCCACGATGCGACGGGCAGCTTTTCAACCGGCATCATCGAAGCGCAAGTGACGAGCGCAAGCAGGAAGACGGTGCCCTTCGTCGCCTCGGGCAAGAGACTCCATTCCGGCTTCCGGATGGGGGTCGAAACCAGGATGGCGACAGCGACCGCAAAGCCGATGAACGGAAAGCGGTCCGCGATGTCGTTGTGCAACACGTTTACATAGACGTTGACGCTGATCGCCGCCACGAGAATGAAGGCGACGATGCCGACGCGCGCCCAGTCCACGTGCGCGCCGCCCGGCTCGTACTTCATGATCGGACAGTGCTTGTCCTGCTGCAGCGCTGCAAATATCCCAAATACGACGAGCGCGACTGAAGCCGCGACGTAGGCATCGAGCACGGCGATCGGGTTCACGCCGTCGATCCACATCATGGTGGTCGTCGTGTCGCCCACCACGCTTCCCGAGCCGCCGGCATTGGACGCGGCGACGATGGCCGCGAGATAGCCGATATGCACCTTCCCGCGAAACACGGTGTGTGCCATCGCACCGCCGATCAGCGCTGCAGCGATGTTGTCGAGGAAGGAAGATAAGACGAAGACCATCACCAGCAGCATGAAGGCGCCCTTCCATTCTCCCGGCAGATACTTGGGCAGAATGGCAGGGACTTTGCTGTCCTCGAAGTGCCTGGAGAGCAGGGCGAAACCGAGCAGCAGAAACAGCAGATTGGCGAGGATCACCCACTCGTGCTGCATATGGGCGATGAGACCGGGCAATCCCGGCCCGGTCTTGAAGCCGGTGAACCCCAGCTTGTAGAGCGTGATTACGGCGAGTCCGGTGAGCGCAACGTAAAAGGTGTGCCGATGAAAGAGCGCGACGCCGATAAGCGTCAACGCGAAAAGTATGAACTCCACCGGGATACCGAGTACGGCTGGGGCTTCAGTTGCGGCTGCAGCGACCGACGGTAATGCGCACACGAGAACGGTGGCAGCGAGCGACGCAGTCAACCTCTTGCCATCCCAATACTGTTCTCGACGATCCATGCACTCCTTGTATTTACACGGGGCCGCTGCAGAGTACACGTGCGAGCCGTTCAGCGATAGAAGAAATCGACGAGAAACATCGGGATCGCCGGGATGTAGGTGATCATCAGCAGCGTGGCGAGCAATACCGCGATGAACGGAATATTCGCCTTGCTCACGTCCCAGACGTTTTCCTTGGCGATGGAGCAGGTGATCATCAACACGCTGGCCACGGGCGGCGTCTGCTGTCCGATCGCAAGATTCAGCGTCACCATGACACCGAAGTGCACCGGGTCGATGCCGACCGCTGTCGCGAGCGGCAGAACGATCGGGACGACGAGGATGATCGCAGCCGCCGAATGCAGGAACATGCCGATGAAGAGAAAAAACAGGTTGAGCAGTGCCAGTACCACCCACTTCTCGCTGCTGATGTTCAGCATCTGCTGGGCCAGTTTCTGAGGCAATTGCATTTCGGTGAGATAGGTGCCGAGCAGCGCAGAACTCGCGACCAGCAGCATCACGATCGCGGTCTGTACACCGCCGTCGATGATCGCATCGCGCAGAATCTTCCAGTTGAGTTCGCGGTAAATAACGCCGCCCACGAAAAGCGCGGCGACCACTGCGAGCGCCGCCCCCTCCGTTGCGGTCACGACGCCGCCAAATATTCCCCCCAGTATGATGAGTGGCAGCGTCAGTGCCCAGAACGTTTCCTTGAACGAGAGCCACAGCTTGCGCAGCTGAAACGCATCCCCTCTCGGATGGTTCTGCCGCACGGCGTACCAGTAGCACAGGGCGCACATCGCAAGCCCCGCAATGAGGCCCGGCACCACTCCTGCGACGAACATCTGCACCACCGAGGTACCCGCCATCACGGCGTACAGAATCATCGGTATCGAGGGCGGGATGATGATCGCGAGCGAGGCGGTGGAGGAGGTGACGGCCGCAGTGAACGGCCCCGAATAGCCCTGCTTCTTCATTGCCGGTATCAGGATCGGACCCGTCGCCGCAACGTCAGCGACCGCCGAACCTGAAATCTCGGCAAAGAACATCGACGTCACGACGTTCACCTGGGCGAGTCCGCCGCGCATGGAGCCGATCAGCGCGTTGCAGAAATCGATCAACCGCCGCGATATGCCGGAGGTATTCATGATCGCGCCGGCGAGGATGAAAAGCGGTATGGCAATCAACGGGAAGCTGGTCGCGCCCTGATACATCACGATCGCGATATTGGGCAGGCTCGACATGCCCTGCATCGTAATCATCGCGATCACCGCGGCAATGCCGAGCGCCACCGCGATCGGAACGTTGATCAGGACCAGCGCGATTACGCCGGCGAACAGCAGAAACTCCGTCATGTCAGGCCGTCCGCGACCACACGGACGGGTTTCGCACTGCGCGCCTCGCGCAACACGTCGGGCAGAACAAGCGCCTCGGCAAGGATGAAAAGCAAGGCACTGACCGGAATGACCGATTGGGTAAAGGCCACGGACACTTCCGGGATGGAGACGAGGCTATCGGTCGCCAGAACCTCGAGCACCGTGTAGCCGACCCACGCCAGTACGACAAAGAAGGCGAAGACGAAACCTTCGGCCACGACGGCGACCGCGAGCCGCGCCTTGGGCGGCAGCATCGCGACGATCTCCGGTACGCCGAGATGCGCGCGCTTCAGTGCCGCGAGAGCGGAACCGTAGTAGGTCACCCACGCAAGCAGGATCGTCGCCACCTCGTCGTACCACACCAGCGCGTAACCCACATAGCGAAACACGACGCCGATCGTGACTTCGACCGCGAGGGCCACCATGAGGACGATGAGTACCGCTTCGAGCAACTTCTCGTAGATGTAGCGTACGCGAGCCCGCATCACGTTTCAGTGTTTGTGAGACTACCGGTTATGAGACGGTGGCGATGGGGCGACCCGCCCACCGCCACCGCTGGCTGTCGTTATTTTGCGAGGCTGAGCGCCTTGTCGATGAGGGCTTTCGATCCCTTCACCGACTGGCCGAACTCTTCATACACTGCTTTGCTGGCCTTGACGAACGCGGCCTTGTCCGCTTCGTTGACCTGGACACCCGCCGCCTTGATCTTGGCAAGAAGATCGTTCTCGTCCTTCTCGGCGGTGGTGTAGACGAACGACTGCATTTCTTTCGCCGTGTCTTCGAGCACCTTGCGCACGTCCGCCGGCAGCGCCGCCCATTTCTTCGTCCCGACCGTCACGTACGCCGGGGTATAGACGTGGCCGGTGAGCGAGAGATACTTCTGCACTTCCTGGAATTTCGCGCTGTAGATCTGTGAGAACGGATTCTCCTGGCCGTCCATGACGCCGGTCTGGAGTGCGGTGAAGACTTCCGAGAACTTCATCGGGCTCGGATTCGCCCCATAGGTCTGGAACATTTTCACGCGCCACTTGCCTTCCGGCGTGCGCAGCTTGATGCCCTGCAGATCGGCCGGCACCTTGATCGGCTTCTTGTTGTTGGTGATGTGGCGGTAACCGTTCTCCCACACCGCGACGATCTTGAGACCTTTTTTCTCGACCTCCGGCGCGAGAGTCGGCCATACGACCGCCTTCTCGATCGCCTTCATGTGGTTGCGGTCCTTCACGAGATACGGCATTTCGAAGATCCCGAAGAGATCGGACTCCGACGACATGACGGTCGAGGGCAATGCCATATCGACGGTGCCGAGCTTGACCTTCTGCAGCAGCTCCTTGTCGCCCCCGAGCTGGCTAGATCCATACACCACGACTTTAGCCTTGTTGCCGAGCTTGCCATTGGCGCGCTTCGCGTACTCTTCAGCCGACTTCGCGAACAGCGAGCCCGGCTCGCCCACGTGCCCGAACTTGATTTCGGTTTGTGCCGCGGCAGTCTGTGCGAACAGGATGCCGACGGCGATGGAAATGAGCTTGATGACCCTCATGGCTTTCCTCCTTTGGAAGACGGTTATAGTCGGCGCTTGTCGTTGTTCGCCGCATGCCGGATTACTTTACCCGATTTTGCGCCACCGCGAATAATGGCGCAGCCTGACCCTACGAACTAGCCTACGCCTGCCTCCCGCGCCCGCGTGGCGAGATAGTCGCGTCCGGCGAGCATGTCGTCGAGCGACCCGAACGCATTGGTGTAATGCCCCTTGAAGCCCTTCTCCTCGATGCGCCGAAAGACCTCGCCAAAGTCGATGTCGCCCGCGCCGGGCTTAAGGTGGACTTCATAGCCGTTGCGGTGGCAGTCCGCGAGCCGTACTTCGCCGACCTGATTCATGTCGAGCGCCGATATGAACGCGTCGATGCCTTCCGGGACGAGATTCGCATGGTTCACCGTGAACGAGAGTCTCATCGCGGGCGAGGACAGCAGTTCCCAGTAATAACGCCATTCCTCCAGCGTGTGGGCGAGATAATGCACTTCCGCCTCCTCCGGCTCCTTGTTGAGGTTCTCGAGCAGGATCCGCGCGCCTTTTTTCTCGGCGTAATCCGCGATGCGCTTGAGGCGTTCCAGCCCCGCCTGCATCCGCAGC
>DATFGD010000335.1:0-4602 GCA_035249725.1 Burkholderiales bacterium | reverse complement strand
GACATCGCGACTTATCCCTGGGTCGCGCGCCATGAATGGCATAAGACGGATCTCAATGATTTTCCGCATGTCAAAAGATGGTTCGATGCGATCTCGGCGCGGCCCGCGGTGCAACGCGGGATGAAGGTGCCCGCCTGAAGCGGTAGATCATTGGCTGCGCGGTAAGGACCCTGGACATGACCGAATCACGGAGGCGAAGGAAATTGCTGAAGCTGGGGCTTTCATTATTCGTCGCCCCGGCAACGGCGCGCGCGCAGCAGTGCCGCGTGACGCCGCGCGATGCGCTGGGCCCGTTTTACAAACCCGGTGCGCCGGCGCAGGAGGAGCTTTGTGCCAGCAGCTCGGGCGGCGAGCGCAAGTTGATCGTCAGCGGCCGCGTGCTTGGCATGCCGGACTGCGCGCCGGTTGCGGATGCGCTGGTGGAAGTCTGGCAGGCGGACGAACGCGGACACTACTCGCAAGTCGGCGCCAAGCGCGATGAGGCGGGCTGTCTCCTGCGCGCCAGCATTAAAACCGACCGCGCGGGTCGTTATCGGTATGCGACCGTGCTACCGGGCGATTATCCGGGCCGGCCCCCCCATATCCATTACCGTGTCAGCCGCACCGGGTATGCGACGCTCGTGACGCAAGTCTACTTTGATCGTCACCGCGGCGTGCCCGATTCGCTCGTCGTCTCTGTTGCACCCGGCGAGAAGGGCTTCGCTCAGGCGAGGTTCGATATCACGCTCGCATCCGCCGGGCGGTGAGCGCCTGGCGGGATTAAAGAAGGGTGCGCCAGTCCAGCCTGTTCAATCCGGTCACGATCACGGCAACAGCACGGCGGCGCCGCTGATACGTCCCTCGCGCAGCCGCGTCAGCGCATCGTTCGCCTGAGCCAGCGGCATCGATTCTACTCGTGTCTGGACCGGCACCTGCGGCGCCAGCGCGAGAAAATCTTCGCCATCCCGGCGCGTGAGGTTCGCCACCGAGCGCACCACGCGTTCGCCCCATAACAATTCGTAACGCATTGCGGGAATGTCGCTCATGTGAATACCTGCGCACACGACGGTGCCGCCTTTCACCGTTGCACCGAGCGCCGCGAGTACGAGCGCCCCTACGGGCGCAAAGATGATCGCTGCATCGAGCGGTTCGGGCGGTGAACTCGTCGAGTCGCCCGCCCACGCTGCGCCGAGGTCGCGTGCGAACGCCTGTGCAGAGGTATCACCGGGCCGCGTGAACGCGTAAACGGCCCGCCCCTGATGCCGTGCAACCTGCGCCACGATGTGCGCGGCGGCGCCGAAACCATAGATTCCCAGACGTTGCGCGTCGCCCGCCATGACGAGCGAGCGGTAGCCGATCAGCCCGGCACACAACAACGGTGCCGCAGCGACATCGTCGTATGCGGCCGGTATCGGAAAGCAGTAACGCTCTTCGGCGAGCGTGTATTCGGCGTATCCGCCGTCGATGTGGTAACCGGTGAAGCGCGCGTTATCGCACAGATTCTCGCGTCCAAGGGCGCAATAGCGGCATACCCCGCAGGTATGGCCGAGCCACGGGACACCGACGCGGTCTCCGATCGCGTAGCGTTCAACCGCGGTGCCGCGTTCGGCCACGACGCCGACGATCTCGTGGCCGGGAACGAGCGGCAATTTGCGCGCGGGGAGCTCGCCATCGACCACGTGCAGATCGGTGCGGCATACACCACAGGCGGAAATCCGAATCAGCAGTTCGCCCGCGCCCGGGCGCGGAACCGGAACTTCGGCCAGCCGCAGCGCGCGCCGAGGCGCATCGAGCAGCATCGCTTTCACGGAAGTCCAACCCCGCCCTTGCGTGCATAACGCTGCAGGAACCGGACGATCTCGTCGGTCTTGAGTTCGGGCACCGTGCGCAGCTCGTGCGCGCCGACGACAATATTGGCCCATGCCATGTGCTGCTTCATGCGCTCGACCACCGCCGGCCACTCGCGGCTCGTGTGCTGTCGGGGATCCGGCGCGGCGTGACATTGCGAGCACGCGATGCTGAACATCTTGCCGGCTTCGGTCTTGAGCCCGGGATGCGCCGGATCGATCGCTTGCTGGCTGTGCTGCTGGAGATAACGATTGAGGACCGCTACCTCCTCTGGAGTCGGCGCCTGGATCCCGGCCATCATGTCCTTCATGAGCGCCCCCATATTGCCCTTGCCCTGCATGCGCCACACCATGCGCTCCACGATACCGGCCCATTTTTCCCCGGTGTGCATCTGCGGATTGGGCAGGTGATGGCATTGCACGCAGTAGCGGGCGGTCAATCGCGCGCCCTCGGAATGCGGCTCGGGTAGATCACCGGGGCCGACCGCGGGCGGCAGGATGCGTTCGAGCATACGGCCGTGGGGGCTGTGGGACCAAAGCTGTCGGGCCTTGGCCGTGCTTACGGAATCCGCGGCGATGGCGGGCGCGGCAAGTGCGGCAGCGGCACAAAACGTGGCCGCGCGGTAGAACAAGAAGAGAGGACGCATCGAAGCCGCTACGCGGGTAACGCCCGAATAATACCGCACGCGGTCAGCGCCAAAAATATCGCGCCCCCTGCCATACGAGCACGAAAGCGATGACGAACAGGATCTTGCGCAGGAAGCGGTTGTAGGTCTGAGTGCTGAAGCGCTTCTGAAGCCGGGTGCCGGCGTACATGCCCGCCAAGGCGATGAGCGTAAGCGGGATGTTGGCGAGCGCCGTGGCGACATTGATTTCGCCGGAAAAGCCCAGTGTCGCCGCCTGAACGACTTTGCCGCCGAGAAAGCACAGATTGAGGATCTGGGTCATCACCGTGACTTCCACGCCGAGCAGCAGGAAATATATCAGCAGCGGCGGGAGCGAATTGTTGACGCTGCCGGAGAAGAACCCGCCTGTCAGGCCGAACACGCATTCCGAAAGCCGCCGGTAGCGCGTGAGCCAGCTCCAGTCCAGGCGCGCCAGATTCTGCTGGAACAGATAGGCGAAGATGATGAGCGCGAGCAGAAGCCGTATGGGCTCCTGCGGCGCGACGATCAGGAAGCGGGCGCCGAGAAACGATCCGATCAACACGTAAACGGCGACCGGCCAGTAGCGCCCGAGGCTCGCGCCCCAGTTGCCGCCGCGCACGACGCTGATGAGATTCACCACGAAGTTGGGCATCAGGTTGAGAATGATCGCGGTTTTCACGTCCGTCACCAGGACGAGCACCGGCGTGGAGATCGTCGGGAAACCGAAACCGAGCGCGCCTTGCGTCACCCCTGCGGCGAGTAGGGCGGCCGCCGCCGCCAGCCACACTGCCCAGGTGAGCGCGATTTCCGATTCCATGCCGGGCTACAGCGTGTGCCGCTTGTCGCCGCTGCGAAATCCGAGAAGCGTGGGCGTGACGCCCTTGCCCAGCGCGATGACCTTGAAAAGCTCGCCCATTTCGGCCGGGCTCGTGAGTTTTTGCACTTGCGCGGCGAGCGGCAGATAGGCGCGCGGGTCCTCGGCCGGCGTATGCGCGATAAGATCGGTGATGCCGCAGTTGATGAGGAACTGCGCCTGATTGGCATAGCCGAGCAGTTCCAGCCCGCCGGCCGCTCCCGCCTGCGCCATCGCGGTGAAGTCGATGTGGCTGGTAATGTCCTGCAGGCCCGGGAGAAAAAACGGATCGTCGTGCGCGTGGTGGCGGTAGTGACAGCGCAGCGTGCCGCTGGCGCGCTGCGGATGATAGTACTCGTGCCGCGGAAAACCATAGTCCACGAAAAGCGCGACACCGCGCGCCAGCACGTCGCCCAGCGTTTTGACGAAGCCTTGTGCGTGAAGCTGGATTTCGGAACAGTAGCCGTCGAACGGAAACCAGGACGGATCAATGCGAGGAACGAGCGCTTCGGGCAGTGATCGCGCGCTCCAGGCAAAGCGTTCGTCGGCAACCGTTACGCCACGCTCGCGCAATTCGCCCTTCGCCCGGCAAACGAGCGAGACCGGCATGGCGTCGAGCACCTCGTTTCCGAGTATGCATCCGCGAAACGCGGGCGGCAGCTGATTGAGCCAGGCAATGCGCTCCATGAGGTGCGGCATGCGGCCGGCGAGCGTGTCGCGGCTGCGCCGTCGCAGGTCGGGCGAGAGTTCGAGTATGAGATAACGCGAAGGCAAGGCATCCAGGCGCTCGAGTTCGCAGAGGAGCGAGGCGGCGAGCGCGCCGGATCCGGCGCCCACTTCCAGCACTTCGTTGCCTGCGAGCGCAAGCACTTCACGCACCTGATGCGCCAGCGTGCGGCCGAAGAGCGGCGAGATTTCGGGGGCCGTGACGAAGTCGCCTTCCGCGCCGAGCTTGCGCGCGCCCGCCATGTAATAACCGAGCCCCGGCGCGTAAAGCGCGCGCTCCATGTAGCGCTCGAAACCGATCCAGCCGCCTGCGGAGTGAATTTCCTGTCGGATGTGCGCGGCAACCCGCGCACCGTGCTCGCGCGCCTCCGGAGTAGGCTCGGGGAGACTCATCGGCGGTATGGTGGGTTAATCCAGTAAAATCCGCAAACCCGATGGACACCGACCGGCGACAGTAAGACTGCATGTCCTCCCTCCTGCAAGGCAAGGCGGTTCTGATCACCGGCGGTGCGAGGCGGGTCGGTGCGGCGATCTGCCGGCGTTTGCATGA
>DATFGD010000334.1:0-5652 GCA_035249725.1 Burkholderiales bacterium | reverse complement strand
GTTTATTGGACACGTGATTGGTTCGGTGACGGCGTGTGCATCGATGATACGCCCGGCCTCCGGCTGCGCAAAATTCGCAATGGGCACAGGGACTAAGACAGGTCGGTCTGAGTGGTCTCGCGGGTTCGTTTGCTGTATCATGCGCGCCCTTTGGGGTCGGCAGGGATCGCGTCACGGCAATGAGCATCGACAGGGAAGTATCGCGGCGAAGGACCTTCGCCATCATTTCGCATCCGGACGCGGGCAAGACGACGCTCACGGAAAAGCTCCTGCTGTACGCCGGCGCGATCCATATCGCGGGCAGCGTCAAGGCGCGCAAGGCCTCGCGCTACGCGACGTCCGACTGGATGGAGATCGAGAAGCAGCGCGGCATCTCGGTGGCAAGCTCGGTGATGCAGATGGAGTACCGGGACTGCGTGATCAATCTTCTCGACACGCCGGGCCATCGTGATTTTTCCGAAGACACCTATCGCGTGCTGACCGCCGTGGACGCCGCGCTCATGGTCATCGACGCCGCCAACGGCATCGAGCCCCAGACGCTGCGCCTGCTCAAAGTGTGCCGCGCGCAGGCGACCCCGGTCATCACCTTCATCAACAAGATGGACCGCGAAGTGCGCGCGCCGGTGGACCTCGTGGACGAAATCGAGAGCGTGCTCGGGATGCCGGTTGTGCCCTGCACCTGGCCGGTCGGGATGGGCAAATCGTTCAAGGGCGTGTTCGATCTGCGCGCCGACACGATGCGCGTCTTCCGCCCCGGTGCCGACCGGCTGGCGGACGACGCGGAAATCATCGCCGGCATGGACAATCCCGAGTGCAGCGCGCGCTTCGGCGACCTCTTCTCGCACGCGCGCCAGGAAATGGAACTCGTGCGCGGCGTCTCGCCCGAGTACGACCGCGAGGCTTTTCTGAAAGGCGAACAGACGCCGCTCTTCTTCGGCTCGGCCATCAATAATTTCGGCGTGAAGGAAGTGCTCGATGCGCTGGTGGAATTCGCCTCACCCCCGCGGCCGCGGCGGGCGCTGCAGCGCGCGGTGGATCCGATGGAGCCGAAATTCTCGGGCGTGGTCTTCAAGATCCAGGCCAACATGGATCCCGGCCACCGCGACCGCGTCGCGTTCATCCGCATCTGCTCGGGCCATTTCGAGCGCGGCATGCGGCTTCGCAATTGCCGCACCGGGAAGGAGTTTCGCCCCAACAACGTCGTGTCGTTCCTCTCACAGCGGCGTGAAATCGTCGAGGACGCGTACGCGGGCGACATCATCGGCATACCCAATCACGGCGTGCTGCAGTTGGGCGACACGCTGACCGAAGGTGAAGACCTGCAGTTCACCGGGCTGCCGTTCTTCGCACCGGAACTGTTTCAGACGGTCGAAATTGCCGATCCCTTGCGCAGCAAGCAGCTGCGCACCGGCATCGCACAGCTCGGTGAAGAAGGCGCAATCCAGGTATTCCGTCCCGTCGGCGGCGGCTCATTGCTGCTCGGCGCGGTGGGCCACCTCCAATTCGAGGTGGTCGCGCACCGCCTGCGTCACGAGTACAACTGCGAGCCGCGGCTTGCGCCCGCGCGCTATACCGCGGCGCGGTGGGTCACGGCAGAGGATCCGCGAGAAATGAAGCGTTTCATCGAAGAAAACGCGCACCGCGTCGCGCACGACGCCGTTGAAGCGCCGACTTTTCTCGCCGCTTACGACGCGGAAATCAAGGCGGTGCACGAACTGTGGCCCAACATCCGATTCCATGCGCTGCGCGAGCACGCGGGGCTCGTCTTCCACTCCAATTCGATCAGCTGATCGCAGGTAAAATAGCCGCGAATCAGCCGCAATAACCGGATTCATGGTCCCCGTACTTTCTTTCCTCGAGACGCGGGTGCTGGGCGTGCTTGCCGAAAAAGAGCGCACCGTCCCCGACACCTACCCGCTCACGCTGAATGCGCTCGTTGCCGGATGCAACCAGAAAACGAGCCGCGACCCCGTGATCAACGCCCCGGAAACCGAGGTGCAGGCGGCGCTCGACCGTTTGAAATCGATGACTTTCGTGATCGAGTCGAGCGGCGGGCGCGTTGCACGCTACAGCCACAATATCGAACGGGTGCTGCAGATTCCCAAGCAGTCGGCGGCGCTGCTGACCGTCCTCATGTTGCGCGGCCCCCAGACGGCAGGTGAACTCCGCATCAACAGCGAGCGCCTGCACAGCTTCACGGACATCGATTTGGTGGAACTGTTTCTGCGCGAACTCGCCGAGCGCGCCGCCGGTGCGCTCGTCGCCGAGCTGCCGCGGCAGGCCGGCTCGCGCGAGAACCGGTGGATGCATCTGCTATCCGGTGCGCCGGCGGCGCAGGACGTTGCCGCTGACGTTTCGGTGCCCGTCATCGATGCGGGCGGCGTCGCGGTTTCGGAACTCGCCGCCGTGAAAGCCGATGTCGCGCGACTCCAGGCCGAAGTGAGCGCGTTGAAAGTGCTGCTGGACCAAGTCTGTTCGGAACTCGGGATACGGCGCTGAACGAAGCTAGGCGGCCACCGCAACGCCTTCCTGCTCGCAGGAGTTGGCGACATCGCTGATCGTCACCCGCTGCATGTCGCGCACCCAACGCAGGTCATCGTAATCCGTGCCGCGGTGCATGGTGCAGCGGTTGTCCCACATGACGAGCTCGCCCGCCCGCCAGCGGTGGGTGTAGACGAACTGCCGCTGCGTCACGTGACCGATCAACTCGTCGATCAGGGCGCGGCCTTCCGCGTCCGGCATCCCGAAAACGCGCCCCGCATGCGACGCGACGTAGAGCGATTTGCGGCCATTCTGCGGGATGGTCCGCACGAGCACCTGCGGCACGGGCGGCAGGCGGCGTTTTTCGTCTTCGTTGAATTCGGTGAAGCCGTTGCGCCGGCGGGAATGCGCAATGCAGTGCTCCGCCACCAAGCCGTGCAGTTTCTGCTTCGTGGCGTCCGGTAGCGCATCGTAGCCGGCCCGCTGATCGGCAAACTCGGTGTGGCCGCCGATGGGCGCGATCGTGCGCGAATAGAGCAGCGAACAGAGCGCGGGAAGGAACTTGAAGGAACTGTCGGTGTGCCAGAGCTTGTTGCCCGCCTTGAACATGCGCTGCCGGCTGGTCTCGCCCCAGATCCGGCCTTCGGCATCGAGGTTCGAGATGTCCGCGAACTCGCGGGTGTAGCGCGTCGGCGTGGCTTTCGGATCGAGCGTCCGCTCGTTCTCGACAGGCCCGAACCGCGCGGAGAATTCGAGGTGCTGCTGCGGCGTCAGTGCCTGTCCCGGGAACACGAGCACGGCATATTTCCAGAACGCGGCCTGGATTTCGGCGAATACGGCGTCTGACAGCGGCTTTGCGAGATCGACATCGCCGATCTCGGCAGCGAAATCCGGCGTTATCGGGCAGACCGTAATGCTCATGGGCGCTCTCCTTTTGTTCCACATCTATTATGCGCCTACACAGCCATGACTGAGTGTACGGTTGCGCAGCCGCTTCGCACGGCGGCCCTCAGCGTCCTGACCTGACTAGACGAAACTCTGCTATTTGTCCCGCGCCGGCTGAGAAAAGTAGCGCGACTCGAGCTCGCGCTGCTTCTCGAGGCCTTCATCCGTTGGACCGACTTCGGGACTGGGATAAGGCTTATCCCTACGCGAGGCGACGAAGTCGTCCCACGCCGCGATGCCGCGCGACTGAAATGCTTCCATGAAGTCCCATAGCGCGGCCCACGTCACGTGGTGCGTGAAGCCCGGATACCAGGCGATATTGACGCCCAGCGCCAGGTGCTCTTCGAGTCCCAGATGACGCGGTAGTTTCCCCTTCATGAAGGAGAACGGCCCGCTTACCACCGTCCGTGCCCGCTTGATCTCCTCGATCGTATGCGGTGATTCGAGTTGCACCCAATCCACATGGGCGACCTCGCGGTACGCCTTGAGCCGGGCAATGCAGTCGTCCAGGTCGCTGTTCACCGCATCGCGCGCGTAACACTGCGCCATGATCACGAAGTCGGGATCGAGCTCGTTCTTCATGTCAACGGCGGCACGATAGCGTGCAATCGCGTGCTCGAGCGGAACGACTTCGACGCCCGCGCTCTGCGTCCTGCGCTTGCCTTCGATCGGCTGGTCGTCGATGCGCACCCCGGCAATGCCCGCTCTGATGCATTCGCGAACCATGCGCCGCACCGCCATGATCCCGCCGTGGCCGGTATCGCCATCCATGATGATCGGGAACGCCACGCTTTGCGCGATCCAGCCGGCAATCTGCACGCATTCGGTCATGGTCAGCATGCCGACGTCCGCAAGCCCGGTATAAGCGCCGACCACGCCGCCGGTGCCCACGAAGCCGACCTCGCAGCCGGCGCGTTCCATGATGCGCGCGTGCGCCGCGGTCGGCGGATGCAAAACGGTCAGCACGCGATCTTTGCGGTCGAGCAGGGCGCGCAGGCGTGCGCCTTTCGATGGCCGGGACATGACACCTCTTACTCAGTGCAGGGGTGAAATGTATTATACGTATGCGCATGTATGCATATGCATTCCTGACCGAGCGCGCGAATCCCGGTGATGGAGAACCGCATGGAGCCGAAGTCCTATGACGTCATAGTGATCGGCGGCGGCAACGCTGCCCTTTGCGCCGCGCTCTCTGCACGCGAGCATGGGGCGAGCGTGCTGGTGCTCGAACGCGCACCCGAAGACAAGCGCGGCGGCAACAGCGCATTCACCGGCGGCGGGTTCCGGATGGTGCATCACGGCGCGGAAGACATCCGCAAGATCGTGCCCGACCTCACCGACGAGGAGATCGCACGCACCGACTTCGGAACCTACACGGCGGAAGACTATCTCGACGACCTCGGGCGCATCACACAGTACTACATCGATCCCGATCTCGCCGAAACCATCGTTCGCAACAGCACGGATACCGTTCACTGGATGCGCGGCCGCGGGGCCCGCTTTGTACCCAACTACGGGCGTCAGGCCTATAACGTCAAAGGACGCTTCAAGTTCTTCGGCGGCGTTGTGATCTACGCCAACGGCGGCGGGCGCGGGCTCATGGACCAACTTTACAAATCGATCGCGCAGCACGGCATCGATCTCCGCTACCGTGCGCAGGCGATGGAACTGCTGCGCGGGCCGAACGGGATCGAAGGCGTTCGCGTACTGAGGGAGGGGAAGCCTGAAACCATTACTGCGCAAGCGGTCGTGCTCGCGTGCGGCGGCTTCGAAGCCAACCGTGAGATGCGCACGCGTTATCTCGGCCCGGGTTGGGACATGGCCAAGGTGCGGGGCACGCGCTACAACACAGGCGACGGCATCCGCATGGCGCTCGACATCAACGCGCAGTCCTACGGTCAGTGGTCGGGCTGCCATTCCTGCGCATGGGAACGCTATGCACCGGATTTCGGCGACGTCGAGCATCCGCACGCCGGTTACCGCCACAGCTACCCGTTCGGCATCATGGTAAACGCGGAGGGGCGCCGCTTCGTGGACGAAGGCGCGGATTTCCGCAACTACACCTATGCCAAGTACGGGCGCGTGGTGCTGCAGCAGCCGGGCAGCTTCGCGTGGCAGATCTTCGATCAGCAGGTCAAGCACCTGCTGCGCGACGAATACAAGCTGCGCGGCGCCACCAAGGTCAGCGCCGACACGCTCGAACAGCTTGCCGACCGCATGCAGGAC
>DATFGD010000333.1:0-2425 GCA_035249725.1 Burkholderiales bacterium | reverse complement strand
ATCGCAGATCACCCCGGAGATGAGCCGGCTCGCGATGCCGAACGCCATCATCACCGAAAGCATCTGCGCGCCGCGCGCAGCGCCGTAGCCGAGATCGGCGCAGTACGCGACGATGTGGACCTGCGGCATCGACATGGCGACACAGCATGCAACGGCGGCGATGCACAGCAGCGTCTGCGCCTGCGCGGTTGAAAGACCGAACGGACGCGAGATACGTTTGGCGGCTGCGCTGCCCCCGGCCGCAGGCACCGCAATGGGGGGACGCCGCCGCATGCAGAGCGCGAGCGCGGTCGCTGCAACGAAGCAGAAGATGCCGGCCGAGAGATACGTCTGCCGCCAGCCGACCTGCTCGATGAAGTGCTGAATGACCGGTGGCCAAATCGTGCCGCCGAGATAGTTGCCGCTCGCGCAGATGGCGACCGCGATGCCGCGCCGGCGCACCCACCAAAGGGAAGTGTCCGCGATCAGCGGCGCGAACATGGCCGAGCTGCCGAGAAGGCCGATGAAGATGCCATGGGCCAGCATGAAGGCCGTGAAGCTTCCTGTCATGCTCGCAATCGCGAAGCCTAGCCCGATACCGGCGCCGCCGATGAGCAGCGGCACCATGACGCCGAACCGGTCCGCGATGCGTCCCATCATGAGGCCACCGAGACCGAAGCAGATCATCATCAGGGAGTAAGGCAGCGCCGCCTGCGCCCGCGCGATACCGAACTCGGCCTGCACGGCAGGCAGTACCACCGGCACGATGTACATGCCGCACGCGCCGACCGTCGTCAGCGCAAGCGCCGCGACGAGCCGTGCGGCGGCGTATGCCGAGTCGGTCGCCATGGTTTGCTCGTGGCCCGCCATTCAAGTCTTTCCTACAGACCTGCACGCCGCAGGCTGTTGTTGAAAAAAGCCTGCACTTTACCATTCAATTGGGCTTTGAAAGCGGCTTGACTCTGGCGGGTATTGACTGCGAAGCACAAAAATACCGTTCGTGCTGAGTTCATCGAAGCACGAAGCGTTCGTTCACCCTTTGACTCCGCCTTGCGAGCCTGCCCTGAGCAATGTCGAAGGGCTCAGGGCGACCGGTTTTCGAAGGCTAGGTCCACGACCAGAAGTCGTTGCGCTCTTCCAGATAGAAGCGCGCGAGCACCATGCGGTGCACTTCCGAAGCGCCATCCACGAGCCGCGCCTGCCGCGCATAGCGGTAGATCCACTCGAGCACCGTATCCTTCGAGTAGCCGCGCGCGCCGTTCAACTGGATCGCGGTATCCACTGCCTTGTGCAGTACATCGGCAACGGCGATTTTCGCCATCGAGATCTCCTTGCGGGCGAACTCGCCGCGATCGAGCTTCGCTGCTGCACGCATGACGAGCAACCGTCCGATTTCGATCTGCATTGCGGCGTCGCCCAGCAGCCACTGCACGCTTTCCCGCTCGGCCAGCTTCGCCCCCTGTGACTCGCGTTGCGTGACGTAGTCCGCGGCAATTTCCATGGCGCGCCGCGCCAGCCCGAGCCAGCGCATGCAATGCGTCAAGCGCGCGGTGCCGAGGCGGATCTGCGTGACCTTGAGTCCGTCGCCCACGTTCATCAGCCGGTTCTCGTCGGGTATCTCGAGCCCGTCGAATTCCAGTTCGCAGTGGCCGCCGTGCTCTTCCGGGCCCATGATCGGGATGCGCCGCACGATATGCCACCCCGGCTGGTCACGATCGTAGAGGAAAGCGGTGAGGCCTTTGCGGGAATCGTCGGAGGTCCTCGCGATCAGAATGAAATGCTGCGCTACGCCTGCACCGGTAATGAACCACTTGCGGCCGTGGATCACCCATTTGTCGCCTTTCTTCGTGGCGGTGGTGCGCATCATCGACGGATCCGACCCCGCGCCCGGTGCGGGTTCGGTCATGACGATGGCGGAACGCGCCTTCCCATCGATGATGGGCTGCAACCACCGTGCCTTTTGCTGTTCGGTGCCGACCTTGTTGAGCACGATCATGTTGCCGTCGTCCGGCGCGGCGCAGTTGAACGTCACCGGCCCGAAGATCGAATAGTTCATCTCTTCGTAACAGGCCGCCATCGCGACGGTGTTGAACCCCTGCCCGCCGCGCGGCTTCGGCATCTGCGGCGCCCATAGCCCGGCGGATTTCGCCTTTGCACGCAACTCTTCCAGCAGTTGCAGGCGGATGTTCTCGTGCTCGTCGTACGCATTCGGATCGCGCTCGAGCGGTATCAGATGCTCGGCAACGAATGCGCGATACCGCTTGCGGTAGTCCTCGACATCGGCGGGCAGCGTGAATTCCATGGTGTCTCTGCGCTCAGTGTTTCCCCTCCTCCGATGAGGAGGGGTGCCCGCAATGCGGGCGGGGTGGTGAACGAGAGGCGTTTTTAAACCACCCCGTCTGCTTCGCAGCCACCCCTCCTAATGTAGGAGGGGAATCAGAGAGAC
>DATFGD010000332.1:0-4374 GCA_035249725.1 Burkholderiales bacterium | reverse complement strand
CGAGCGCAAACGCCACCACATTCAAGGCGCCCACGAGTCCGGCCCACAAGAACACCACGCGCATCGCGCCTTGGAACGCCTTACGGTCGCGCTGCCCGACCGCTTCCCCCAGTATCGCTTCGGCGGCGTGCGCAAAGCCGTCGAGTCCGAACGAGGTGAAAACCAGAAAATTGTGCAGCACCTGATTGGCGGCGAGCGTGACATCGCCCAGCTCTGCACTCTTCGCCATGAAGAGGCCCAACACCGACACGACGCAAAAGGTCCGTAGCACGATGTCGCCGTTGATGGCGACCATGCGGATCAGGCGATCGCGGTCGAGCAGCCGCGCATGGCCGCGTCCCGGCAAGGCGCGTACTGTGCGCGCCACATAACAGAGGCCGAGCAACAGCCCGGCATAGGATGCGATCACCGAGGCAAACGCAACGCCGGCAACGCCCCAGCCGAAACCGAACACGAACAGAAAATCGAGCCCGATATTGAGCGCGTTGCCGAAGATCTGAACGATGAGCGGCGTGCGCACGTCGCGCAGCCCGTAGTACCAGCCGATGATGGCGTAACCCGCGAGCACCGCCGGCATGGCCCAGACGCGGATCAGGAAATACTGGCGTGCATAAAACTCCACCTCGGCGCTTGCATCGATCAGCCAGAAGGCCAGCGCGAGTATCGGCACTTGCAGCGCGATGAGGACGCCCCCGATCGCGCCCGCGAGCATCAACGCGCGGCCGATCATGGCGCGCACTTCCGCGTAGTCGCCGGCGCCCCGCGCCTGCGCCGTCGGTCCCGTCGTTCCCATGCGCAGGCAGTTGAAGAGATGATAGATGTAGGTGAAAAGCATGGCGCCGATCGCGACGCCGCCGATGTAGTACACCTCGGGAAGATGGCCGACGACCGCGGTGTCCACCGCACCCAGCAGCGGCACCGAAATATTGGCCAGGATGATCGGCCCCGCCATCGCGAGCACCTGACGATGGGTATCGCGGGTGGCTGCGGCGGGACCCGGTATGACGCTACGCTGCGGTTGGCTCAACGGATCGTTTGCTCTAGCTGGAAATGCACGGGCGCGTCATTATCGGTCGGCGCGCCATCGTATGTCGAAGCATGCAATCCAGACAAGGAAAGGCGCGGCGCTTTCGCCGAGATAAGGCTTGGGCTAATCGGAGAATTGCTGTATCATTCGTTCCCTTCCCTCGGCTCGAACGCTCGTCCGAGTCATCCCTTCACTGCGACGAGGAGCACCGGCATGCAGGCGATTCTGGACTATCTCAAACTCGGCGGCGATCGCCTCGATACCGAGATTGCGGCGGCAACCGGCATGTCGCTCGATACCGTGCGCGTCAGCGTGACCGACCTCCACGCGCGGGGCGAAGTCATGGTGTGCCGGTCGATCCGCTACCAGGACGGCCAGGAAGTGGATTCGATTCTGTGCCGAATCTCCGGTTACATCCCGCCCAAAGCGCCAGGCCGGAAGCCCTCTCGATAA
This sequence comes from Burkholderiales bacterium, assembly GCA_035249725.1. GTDB lineage: Bacteria > Pseudomonadota > Gammaproteobacteria > Burkholderiales > SG8-41 > DSOT01. Next base: position 2,894 of record DATFGD010000332.1, on the reverse strand, counting down.
CGCGGGCCGGACCGCGGCCGAACGGCTACGAGAACGGCGTCACCCGCTTCAAGCAGCACCCACCGCGCACCGGAAATAGAGTAGGCGCCCCAACAATAACACCAGCTCCCGGTGACGCACGAGCGCTCGTTCAGCATGTGGACAGGAATTCAGCGATGAATTTCGATGCTTCGCGGACGCTGCGCCGGATCGAGCACGCTGGTGCAGCCTGCGATTACTACAGCCTTTCCGCGGCGGAGGGAGCGGGACTCCGCGGCGTCGCGCGCCTTCCCTACACGCTCAAAATCGTTCTCGAAAATTTGATCCGCCAGCAGGCGGAAGGCACCGCAAGCTGCGAGGACGTACTCGCGGTCGTGGAGTGGCTGCAGGCGCGCACCTCCGAACGCGAGATCGGTTTCAAGCCGGCGCGCGTCCTCATGCCGGACTCGTCAGGCGTCCCGCTGCTGGGCGACATGGCAGCCATGCGCGATGCCATGGCGCGCTTGAACGGCGATCCGCGGCGTTTGAATCCGCTCACGCCGGTGGATTTCATCGTCGACCATTCAGTCATGGTAGACCACTACGGCCACGCGGACGCGATAGCGCAGAACATGGCGCTCGAGCTTGCCCGCAACAAGGAGCGTTACGAGTTCCTGCGCTGGGGCAGCCGCGCGTTCGAGCAATTGAGGGTCATCCCGCCGGGCACCGGCATCTGCCACCAGATCAACCTCGAATATCTCGCGCGCGTCGTATGGACGCGTGAACGCGACGGGCGACTCGTCGCTTATCCGGATTCAGTAATCGGCATGGACAGCCACACGCCCATGATCAACGCTCTGGGCATCATCGGCTGGGGCGTGGGCGGCGTCGAAGGCGGTGTTGCGGCGCTGGGCGAGCCGGTCGCGATGTTGATCCCCGAAGTGGTCGGCTGCCGATTGACAGGCAAGCCCGCACCCGGTGTCACCGCGACGGATATCGTCCTCACGATCACGCATCTCATGCGCAAGCACAAGGTTGTCGGCAAGTTCGTCGAGTTTATCGGGCCGGGGGTCGATACGCTTACGCTGCCGGACCGCGCGACCATCGCCAACATGACCCCTGAGTACGGTGCAACGGTGGGATTCTTTCCGGTCGACGCGGAAACCGTCCGTTATCTGCGGCTCACCGGTCGCGATGCAGAGCAGATCCGATTGGTGGAGCAATACTGCAAGGCGCAGGGCTTGTGGCGCGATGCGGATACAGCGGTTGCGGATTACACAGCCATCGTGGAGTTGGATTTGAGTACGGTCGAGCCCAGCCTTGCCGGACCGCGCCGACCCAACGAGCGCGTGCCGCTCGCCGAAGCGCCACAGACGTTTCGCAGCGCTTATCCGAGCAATGGCGCGGCCGCGGCAGTGAAAGGAGCGGATTTTTCGCTTCACAACGGGGACGTCGTGATTGCGGCGATCACCAGCTGCACTAACACGTCGAACCCTTCCGTGATGATCGGCGCGGGGCTCCTCGCGCGCAACGCCCGCGCGCGGGGACTCAAAGTGAAGCCCTGGGTCAAGACTTCGCTCTCGCCGGGCTCGCGCGTGGTCTCCGACTATTTAGAGGCAAGCGGCCTCACGCAACCGCTCGAGGAACTGGGATTCCACGTCACGGGTTATGGCTGCATGACGTGCATGGGCAATTCCGGTCCCCTTCCCGACCCGATCGATGCGGCGATCGAAGAGAACGATCTCGCCGCCGTCGCGGTGCTTTCGGGCAATCGCAACTTCGAAGGGCGCATCCATCCCGGCGTGCGCGCGAATTTTCTCGCCTCGCTGCCGCTCGTCGTGGCCTACGCGCTGACCGGCTCGGTTCTCAAGAACCTTTCCGCCGAACCGATCGGCGAAGATGCGACCGGCCAACCCGTGTATCTGCGAGAGATCTGGCCCCGCGACGAAGAAGTGCGCGACATCGTGGAGAAGACGCTTTCACCCTCGCTGTTTCGCAGCCGCTACGAGAAGACCGAAGCCGACGGCAGGAAGTGGGCGGGCGACACCGGCACGCCACCGACGCGTTTTGGCTGGAATCCCGACAGCAGCTTCATTCTTCGGCCGCCTTTCTTCGACGACATGGAAGCCGAACCGCCTGCGGTACGCGACATCGCCGGCGCGCGCATGCTCGCGATGTTCGGCGACATGCTGACCACGGACCATATTTCGCCGATCGGCACCATACCGGCAAAGTCGCCGGCGGGGCGATATCTGCAGTCGCTCGGCGTCGCACCGCAGGACTTCGTCAACTACGCGTCGCGCCGGCTGAATCACGACGTGATGACGCGCGGCACGTTCGCCAATCTGCGCATCCGCAATGAACTCACGCCGAACGTCGAAGGAAGCTGGACGCGCCATGCACCGAGCGGCGAGGAGATGTCGATCTACGACGCGGCCGAACGCTATCGCCGCGAGGACGTGCCGCTCGTCGTCGTCGGCGGCACGGAATACGGCGCGGGGTCGTCACGCGACTGGGCGGCAAAGGGGACGCGGCTCCTCGGCGTGCGCGCGGTCATCGCCGAATCGTTCGAGCGCATACACCGCTCCAATCTGGTGGGATTCGGCGTGCTGCCGCTGCAGTTTGTGAACGGCATGAACCGTAAGACCCTCGCGCTCGAGGGGAGCGAAGTGTTCGACATCACGGGACTCGAGCGCGAGCTCGCGCCGCGGGTGGAGGTCAGCTGCACGATCCTCCGCGCGAACGGAGCTGACGAGCGCATTCCGCTCCTGTCCCGACTCGATACGCGCGCCGAAATCGACTATTACCGTCACGGCGGCATCTTCCATTATGTATTGCGCCAGTTGCTCAAGGAGAAAGCGGCATGAGTCCGAGAAAGAAACTGCGTGAACTGGTGAACGGCAAGCGCTATGTCGTCGTGCCGGGCGCCTACGATC
>DATFGD010000331.1:0-6822 GCA_035249725.1 Burkholderiales bacterium | reverse complement strand
CCGCAAGGAGTTCTGGGCCTACGCCCGCGACGAAGCCCTGGAATGCGATGCGCTCATCAAGGAACAGTATCGTGGCATCCGTCCCGCGCCCGGCTATCCCGCCTGCCCGGACCACACCGAGAAGGGTGCGCTGTTCGAAATGCTCGAATGCGAGCGGGTCGGCATCCGGGTGACCGAGAGTTATGCGATGCATCCGGCATCGTCGGTGAGCGGATTTTACTTTTCGCACCCGGAGTCGCGGTACTTTGCGGTCGGCAAGCTCGCCCGCGATCAGGTCGAAGACTACGCGCGCCGCAAGGGGATGGCCGTTCCCGAGGTGGAACGCTGGCTCGCGCCGTATCTGGCCTATGAGCCGAAGTAACAAGAACGATTCATTCCGGCGCGCGTCGGAATGACGCATCCGCTCGAAACAGACTGCCCCACGATGGAGACGCCTTCGGCGCGTTATCTCGCGCTCGTGCACCAGGGCCGCAACCAATGGTGGCGCTACGGTACCGGTCTCGCGCTCGTTCTTTTCTGCTGGCTCGTGCTGGGCTACCTGCCTTACTTCTGGCTTGTCGCCGGCGATAGGGTCACGACGCTCGGTTTCTATATCGCGGTCAATTTCAGCATCGTCATGATGCTCGTCGGCCTCGCGCTCGCCATGCGCTTCCTGCACCACCGACCCCTCATGACTTTGGTGAGCCCGGAACGGCGCTTTGCCTGGCGCCGCGCCGGACAGGCTGCCGTAGTTTGGGGCATCATCGGTCTCGTCGCAGCCGTCGTGGAGCATGGCCTCTATCCGGAGCGCTATTACCTGAGCTTCGATCGCGGCGCCTTTTTTGTCTTCGCCGCAATAGCGGTGGTTCTGACACCGATTCAGACGACTACGGAAGAACTCCTCTTTCGCGGGTATGTCATGCAGGCGTTGTCGCTGTTCATGCGCCGGCCCTTCGCCATCGCGGTGGTGAGCGCGCTCGTTTTCACGCTGCCGCACCTCATGAATCCGGAAGTGCGGCATGGCGCGCTGCTCCTTGCGGCGAGCTACTTCACGATCGGTCTTCTGCTTGCCGTGATCACGTTGCGCGACGGGCGCCTGGAGCTTGCGATCGGGGTGCACGCGGCGAACAACCTCATGCTTGCGCTGGTGGCAAACTATGAAGGTTCGGCGCTGATGAGCGAGTCGATTTTCACCGCGCGTGAGCTCGACCCGGTATATTCGTTTATCTCGCTCGCGGCGGGTGCGGTCGTGTTCTATTGGCTGTTCTTCGGGCGCCGCGGGTCGAATTCCAGGGAGACATGAGAAGGCGCGCCATGCCGGTCAACGGCTTCAGCACTGTCGAAATCGCACAATTCGAGCGCACCGGTTATGTGATCGCGCGTGGCCTTGCCATGCCGCACACGCTAAACCGCATGCTCACCTTGGCGCGTGAGTATCTCCAGACGCAGGCCGCGCCGCTCGAGTACGAAGCGGACTTGAATTACCCGGGCGCGCCCATCTCGCGCGATGCGCCGGGCGGGCGGACCGTGCGAAGGCTGCTGCAGGCCTATGCGCGTGACGCCGTCTTCCGTGAGTGGGCGACATCGGACACGATGCGGACGCGCTTGGCGCCCCTGCTCGGCCGCGAAGTTCGGCTATCGCAGGCGCATCACAATTGCATCATGACCAAGAGTCCGCGCTACAGCAGCCTTACCGGCTGGCACCAGGACATCCGTTACTGGGCCTTCGAGCGGCCGGAACTCGTCTCGGTGTGGCTCGCACTCGGCTCCGAGCGCCGGGAAAACGGCTGCCTGCTGGTCGTTCCCGGCACGCACACAATGGAGTTCGCCGCGGATCGTCTCGACGCCGCCAAGTTTCTGCGCACGGATCTCGAAGAAAACCGGGCGCTCCTGCGAAGCGCGGTTGCTGCCGAGCTGGACCCGGGCGATGCGCTCTTCTTTCATTGCCGGCTGTTTCACGCTGCGGGACGGAATCGAACGCAATCCATCAAGTATTCGCTCGTATTCTCGTATCACGAAGCGGGCAACCGGCCGCTGCCCGGCACGCGCTCGTCTGCCTTGCCCGACATCGCGCTCGAAGGCTGACCGCTACGACGCGATACAATCGCAGCCTGCATGCACATACACATCCTTGGCATCTGCGGTACGTTCATGGGCGGCATCGCGGCCATCGCGCGCGCAGCCGGCCATCGCGTTACCGGCTGCGATGCCAACGTTTATCCGCCGATGAGCACGCAGCTCGCTGCACTCGGGATCGAGGCGATAGAGGGTTATGCCGCGGACCAGGTTCGGCTCAAGCCCGATGTATTCGTAATCGGCAATGTGGTGACGCGCGGCAACGCCCTGATGGAGGCGATTCTCGATCAGGGCACGCCCTACATTTCCGGTCCGCAGTGGCTCGCGGAGAACGTGCTTCACGGCAAATGGGTGCTCGCGGTCGCGGGTACCCACGGCAAGACGACGGTTTCGGCCATGCTCGCGTGGATGCTGGAGCACGCCGGACTCTCTCCCGGTTTTCTGATCGGCGGCGTGCCGGAGAACTTCGGTATTTCGGCGCGACTTGCCGGCGCAGAACCGCGGCAACGGGATGGCGAAAAGTCGCCCTTCTTCATCATCGAGGCCGACGAGTACGATACTGCCTTCTTCGATAAGCGCTCCAAGTTCGTGCACTATCGCCCGCGCACGGCGGTGCTCAACAATCTGGAATTCGATCACGCCGACATCTTTCCGGACCTCGCAGCGATCGAGACGCAGTTCCATCATCTCGTGCGTACCGTTCCAGGCAACGGATTGATCATCGCGAATGGGACCGACGCCAATATCGAGCGCGTGCTTGCGCGCGGCTGCTGGACGCCGGTCGATCGTCTGGCGATCGACTCGCAATGGCAGGCGGACCGCCCGGACGAAAGCGGTGCGTTCGGTGTCTCGTGGCGCGGTGTGCCGCAGGGTACCGTGCGCTGGAATCTGCTTGGGCTACACAACCGCATGAACGCGCTGGCCGCGATCGCGGCGGCCCGTCACGCCGGCGTGCCGCCCGCGCTCGCAATCGAGGCGCTCGGGACATTCAGGAACGTCAAGCGGCGGATGGAAGTACGGGGAAGCGTCAACGGTATTACGGTTTACGACGATTTCGCACACCATCCGACCGCCATCGAACTCACGCTCGCCGGGCTGCGCGCCAAGGTCAATGGCGCACGAATTGTTGCCGTCCTCGAACCGCGCTCCAACACCATGAAACGCGGTGTGATGAAAGAGCAGCTCGTATCGAGCCTCGCTGCCGCGGACCAGGTTTTTTGCTATAGCGCCGGCCTTGCGTGGGACGCGCAGGCTGTGCTCGCGCCGCTCGGCGAGAAGGCTCGCGTATGCAATGATTTCGATCGGCTTCTGCACGAGCTTGCGCAAACGGTGCGCCCGGGGGACCACGTTCTGGTCATGAGCAACGGCGGCTTCGCCGGCATACACGAAAAACTTCTGGAGGCGCTCACGACGCGCTGAATGGAGGCGGGCGGCACGTGCCGGCTCCCGCGTAACAGGGATAAGGACATGGATTCGATACTGCAGCGTGATCCCGTCGGCGCGTTCTGCCGGCATACGCATGTCGCGGTGAAAGGCTCGGGCACCGGACCGCTCGCGGGACTCATCTTCGGCGCGAAGGATATATACGACATCGCCGGGCACCGCACCGGCTTTGGCAGCCCCGAGTGGTTCGCGACGCATGCGGCGGCTGTGCGCACGGCACCCGCCGTGCAGCGGCTGCTCGATGCCGGGGCGGACATGATCGGCAAGACTCACACCGACGAGCTCACCTACAGTCTGAACGGCGAAAACCCGCACTACGGCACGCCCGTCAACGTGAACGCGCCCGGCCGCATTCCCGGCGGCTCCTCCAGCGGTTCTGCAGCGGCGGTCGCGGCCAGCTTATGCGATTTCGCACTCGGCAGCGATACCGGCGGTTCGGTGCGGGCACCGGCAAGCTACTGCGGCATCTATGGCATGCGTCCCACGCACGGCCGCGTTTCCCTGGAAGGCGCGTGCCCGCTCGCACCGAGTTTCGACACGGCCGGCTGGTTTGCACGCGATGCGGCTTTGCTCGAGCGCGTGGGGAGCGTGCTGCTCGGTGAAGAGCGGGCCGGCACGCCGGGACGGCTCCTCATTGCGCAGGATGGGTTCGAGCTGGCCGGTGAGGCTATCGCACGAGCGCTGCAGCCTGCGATCGAGCGACTTGCCGCGCTGCTCGGCGCGGCACAACGCGTAACCGTCGCGCCAGAAGGATTGCCGCAGTGGTTCCAGGTCTTTCGCACGCTGCAGGGCGCGGAAGTATGGGCGCAGCACGGCGCGTGGGTCAATCGCGTCAAGCCGCAGTTCGGGCCGGGTGTAAAGGAACGGGTCCAATGGGCGTCGACCCTGACCGCGCGCGAAGTCGGTCTGGCCAAGAGCAAGCGCGAGGACATCGCGCGCCGCATGAGTGAATTGCTCGCTCGCAATGCCGTTCTCGTCGTGCCGACCGTTCCGGGAATTGCGCCATTGGTGAATACACCCGCTGAGCGACTGGAGGACTTTCGCGGGCGGGCGATGAGCCTGCTCTGCATCGCGGGACTCGGCCGCCTGCCGCAGGTCAACCTGCCCGTTGCACAAATCGAAGGCTGCCCGCTCGGGCTTTCGCTGATCGGCGCGAGGGGCGCGGACATGATGCTGCTCGCGCTCGCAAGAGCCTTGAATTAGCCGCCAAGACGCCAAGACGCCAAGGTGACGGTATGCCCCGGAGCCAAACTCCATAACGAATCGGAAACCGGCACATCAGCGATCGCTGTGTCGTGTTGCTTTGACCTCTTGATGTTTGGTTATCTTGGCGCCCTTGGCGTCTTGGCGGCGTAGTTTCGTGCTGATTTACATCCACGGGTTCAACAGCTCCGCGCAATCGTTCAAAGCGCGACTTCTCCGCGAACGCATGGTGGCGCTCGGGCGCGGCGCGGAATTCCGATGTCCCGAGCTTGATCATCGTCCCAGCCGGGCCATTGAACAGCTTGAAGAGGTCATTGCGCATGCGGATGTCCCAGTCTGCCTCATCGGCAGTTCGCTTGGCGGCTATTACGCAACTTACCTTGCCGAAAAGCATGCGGTGCGCGCCGCACTGGTGAATCCTGCGGTGCGCCCGTACGATTTGCTCGCTGCGTACATCGGGCCGCAGCGCAATCTGTACACCGGCGCCGAGTATGAATTCACCGCACAGCACCTCGCCGAGCTGCGCGCGCTGGATGTGCCTGTGACGCCGCGGCGCTATTTGCTGCTCGTCGCGACGGGCGATGAAGTGCTCGACTACCGCATGGCCACGTCCAAATACCAGGGTTGTGAGCAGATCGTCGTGCGAGGCGGCGATCACGGTTTCGCCGGCTTCGCGAGCCACATCGACGTCGTACTCGATTTTTTTCGGCGAGACATAATCCGGCCGTAGCGCTCTAAGATCCGGAATATCCGTACGGCATGCTTTGCACAGCGCGGTTGAAAGCGTAGGATTGCCGGACACCATTCGCGCTGTCCGTGCCTTACACCAGGAGAGGAGAGGAAGTTCCATGAACGCGTTTTCCCGCGCATTGCGCACTGTGATTGCCTCGTGCTTCATGACGCTGCTCCTGTTTTCTTACGTTCACGCGCAGAAGTGGGTCAAGCTCGCAGCCTTCCCTGAGCCTTCCGAAGAGCTCTGGGGTGCCAGCGCTCGCGGAAAGCTTTACGTATTTGGCGGACTCGCGCCAGGTTGGAAACCGAAGAGCCTGGTCTATGAGTACGAACCGGACAACGACACGTGGATCAAGAAGAAGAACATGCCGCTCGGATCACACCATGTCGCCGCTGCGGAATTGAACGGAAAGATTTACATGTTTGGAGGCTTCAAGTACCCGGACTCGGGTAAGCCTGGATGGCAGCCGATCGATAACGCCTGGGAGTACGACCCTGAGAAGGATGCCTGGAAGGCACTCGCGCCGATGCCGACCAAGCGCGGATCTGCCAATGCGGTAGTGAACGGCGGGAAGATTTATGTCATCGGCGGTGCGTCGATGCACCCCGGTTCCAAGGAATCCTTTGTTCATCCCGCGCGTCCGCACCGTGCGCTGGGTACCAATGAGGTGTACGACCCGAATACAAATACTTGGGAAAGTCGCAGTCCAATGCCGACCGCTCGCAATCATGCGGCTGCCGGAATGGTAAACAACAGGATTTACTTTATCGGCGGCCGCATTGGTGCGGTTTTCATCACGGGAGGTGGGCGTGGAGTCGATATCGTCGAGGAGTATGATCCCGCGACCGACCAATGGGGCAGGTTGAAGGCCCCGATGCCCACGGCGCGAAGCGCGCTCGCATGGGGAACCCACGGCGGCAAAATCTATGTCGCTGGCGGAGAGGCGCAGGATTCGCGCATGTTGTCTACGTTCCGCGCGGTCGAGGCGTTTGATCCGGTAAAGAACGCCTGGACCATCCTGCCTTCGATGCAGTTCCCGCGGCACGGACTTGCCGGTGCGATTGTCGGCAACCGGCTGCATCTGGTCAGCGGTGACGCGCAGTCCGCCCGAAGCGGCGCCGAGACCCATGTGGAGCATCACGAGGCACTAGAGCTTCCTTAGCAATCTCTCAGCGTAGCAACGGTTTCGCGTGCGCGATCGCATATAATAAGGGCGCGGCCATTCCGGCTGCGTCCTTATTTTTTCCGCAGATCCTGGCGCCGACTTCATGAATGTCTTTTACGAAGAAGAAGGCGCTTTCAAGGTCGGCGCGATCCTCGTCGACCACAATACCTCGCTGCAGGTGGAGGCGCCGCACGGCAAGCGCTCGAAGGTGAAGTCATCGGCG
>DATFGD010000330.1:0-6225 GCA_035249725.1 Burkholderiales bacterium | reverse complement strand
CCGAAGAAAAGCGGCGCCCGGTGCAGATCGGACGGCATCGCGATTTCCGGGTAGCGCCGGATGATCGAGAAACTCGTGGAAATCGCCTTGAGCTGCAGTGCGATGTAGGGAACGATCCCGATGACGGCGATGATCGTGACGAGCCCGCCCAGCGTCTGGCTCTTGCCATAGCGCGAGGCGATGAAGTCGGCGATGGAGGTGATGCGGTTCGCCTTGCTGATGCGGATGATCTTGAGCATCACGTACCACCACAGCGCGGCCATCAGCGTCGGGCCGAGATAGATCGGCAGGAATCCGATGCCGGTGGTCGCGGCGCGGCCTACGCTGCCATAAAAGGTCCACGAGGTGCAGTAGACCGCGAGCGACAGGGCGTAGATGTAGGGATTGGCGATGATGCTGCGCCCGGCGTCCGCGCGTTTGTCCCCGTAATACGCGATGCCGAAGAGCAGCCCCACGTAGGCGAAGGAGGCCAGGATAATGAGGCCGCCGGTCAGCATTCTCTAATAGGCTCCGCGTAAACGAAGCGGATCGGCCCAGTCAGTTGCCGCGCATTTCTACGACGAGCGCTATGAGACCGATCAGCAGCGCCCACACGCTGAAGACGTAGACGTACAGCAGCGGTACGCCGAAGACTTCCCCGCCGTGCGAAAAGAGGTTGAGGAGCGGATAGTTGAACAGCAGGCAACCCGCGAGGAACAACGCGACGAGGCGTTGACCCTTGACGCCCGGCCCGATCATATGCCCTCCAGCCTCGAACGTTGACGGCGCGCGACGTGGCGCGCGCCGGGCGGCAGCGATCCTTCGCTTGCCTTAACCGGCGGTTTCCTTCAGTTGCTGCAGTATCGCCGGATTTTCCAGTGTCGAAACGTCCTGTGCGATCTCCTCGCCCTTGGCGAGGGAGCGCAGCAGTCGCCGCATGATTTTTCCGGAGCGGGTCTTCGGCAGGTTCTCGCCGAAGCGGATATCGTCCGGCTTGGCGATCGGTCCAATCTGATCGGCCACCCAGTCGCGCAGTTTGGTGACGACCTCTTTGGCTTCCGTCCCGTTGGGTCGCTGGCCCTTCAGCACGACGAACGCGACGATCGCTTCTCCCTTGACGTCGTGCGGCTTGCCGACCACGGCCGCTTCCGCCACGAGCGGGTTCGCCACCAAGGCCGATTCGATCTCCATGGTGCCGAGGCGGTGTCCGGCTACGTTGAGTACGTCGTCGATGCGTCCCACGATGCGGAAGTAGCCGTCTTCGTCCGTGCTTGCGCCGTCACCGGCGAGGTAGTACTTGCCTTTGAACTCCTCGGGCCAGTAGGTCTTCTTGTAACGATCGGGATCACCCCAGATCGTCCGGAGCATCGCGGGCCACGGCCGTTTGATAACGAGCAGTCCGCCTTTGCCTTTGCCGACGGAATGCCCCGCCTCGTCCACGATATCGGCGAAGATGCCGGGCAGCGGCAGCGTGGCCGAGCCGGGCTTGGTCGGAATCGCACCGGGTAGCGGTGAAATCATGTGTCCGCCCGTTTCGGTTTGCCACCACGTGTCGACGATGGGGCAGCGCTCGCGACCCACCGTCTTGTGATACCACATCCATGCTTCAGGGTTGATCGGCTCGCCCACGGTACCGAGGATCCGCAGCTTCGAGAGATCGTACTGGGTCGGGAGGTCTCCGCCCGCCTTGATCAGTGAGCGGATGGCGGTCGGCGCTGTATAGAAAACCGTCACCTTGTGGTCCTGGCACACTTTCCAGAAGCGCCCTGCATCGGGGTAGGTCGGCACGCCTTCGAACATCACTTCGGTTGCGCCCACGCCGAGCGGTCCGTAGCAGGTGTAGCTGTGGCCGGTAACCCAGCCCACATCCGCCGTGCACCAGAACACGTCTTCCGGCTTGTGGTCGAATACCCACTTCATCGTGAGCAGGCACCACAATAGATAGCCGCCTGTGGAATGCTGGATTCCTTTCGGTTTTCCGGTGGAGCCCGAGGTGTAGAGAATGAATAGCGGGTGTTCGGCATTGACCCACGTCGGCTCGCAGCTATCGGACTGACCGTCCAGAAGTTCGTGCAGCCAAATGTCTCGTTTCGAATCCCAATGGACGTTGCCGCCGCTGCGCCGGTAAACGACGACTGATTTCACGCAGTCGCAGCCGCCCATGCCGATCGCTTCGTCGACCGCCACCTTGAGCGGAATGGCTCGACCGCCCCGGAACTGTTCGTCCGCGGTGAGGACGGCGACCGCCCCGGCATCGATGATGCGTTCCTGCAGGCTCTTCGCTGAGAAACCGCCAAAAACCACCGAGTGGATCGCACCGATGCGCGCGCAGGCCTGCATTGCAACGACCACTTCGATCGACATCGGCATGTAGATGATGACGCGGTCGCCTTTGCTGATCCCGCGCGATTTGAGCCCGTTCGCCATGATGCACACGCGGCGATAGAGGTCTTTGTAAGTGATCTTCGTCACCTTGCCGTCGTCGGCCTCGAAGAGGATCGCGACCTTGTCGGGCTGCGTTTCGAGATGCCGGTCCAGGCAATTGTACGAGGCGTTCAGCTCGCCGTCTTGGAACCATTTGAAGAACGGCGCATTGCTTTCGTCGAGCACCCGGGTAAACGGCTTGTGCCACAGCAGGTGCTCGCGTGCGAGGCGCGCCCAGAATCCCTCGAAATCCTTTTCCGCCTCGGCGCACAACGATCGGTACGCCGCCATGCCCGAAATGTTGGCCTGCTTGACGAAGGCCTCACTGGGCGGGAATACGCGGGTTTCCTGCAGAACCGATTCGATTGTCTTGGATGCCATGGACGCCTCCGGTATTCAATAAATATGGAACAGCAGGAATATGCGGGCGGTTCCCGCGTGCCAGCCCGCGGGACGTCTCGAATTCGCTCTTAATGGAAGCATTAAATAGCTGATTTGTAAAGACGGCTATTATCAGTGCACTGGCATCCGGGGTGAATCGCATGCATACTTACATCTGCGGCGGGCCTCCCCGCATTGCATGGTAGTGAACCTGGTCAGGTCCGGAAGGAAGCAGCCACAGCTATTCTCTGCAAGTGCCGGGGGTCGGGCTCGCCACCCAAATTCGGAATCGTGTCATTCAAAACGAATAAGAAGCGGATTGACGGCATGAAAACCATAACTATGAAGTCCGCATTGGTGGCGATGGCGTTCGGTTGGGCCGTCCTCAATGCGCCTGCACACGCGATCGACGGTATTTCGATCGAGGGTGGTCGCGGCGACGGAACCGACATGGGGCGCCTCGGCGTGCAATGGGACTGGAACAAGCGCTGGTTTCAGGGCCAGAACTGGCATGTCGGCGGCTACTGGGATCTCGCCGCAGGCTATTGGCATCGCAGTTCACCGCCCGGTTTCAACGACGATTTGTTCGATATCGGCTTCACGCCCGTACTGCGTCTCCAGCAAAACGATCTCAGCGGCCCGTATGTGGAGGCCGGGATCGGGTTTCACTTGCTGTCGCGCACTTCGCTCGGCGACAAGCGCTTCAGTACGAGCTTCCAGTTCGGCGATCACATCGGCGCAGGAATGCGCTTCGGCCCGAAGGGACGCTACGATCTGGGCTATCGTTTCCAGCATCTATCGAACGCGGGCATCAAGCGGCCCAACAGCGGCATCAACTTCCATCAGGTGCGTTTCCAGTATCACTTCTGAGTGGCAGCCACCGAGCGCCAGGCGGTAAAATGGCGGCGAGCGGCAACTTCGCCGCGTAACCGCATACCGCCTACCGCAGCGCTGTGACACAGGTTCTTGCCCGAAAGTGGCGTCCCCGGTCGTTCTCCCAACTCGTGGGACAGGAGCACGTCGTCAAGGCGTTGACCAATGCACTGCGGGAGCAGCGCCTGCATCATGCGTATCTCTTCACCGGCACGCGCGGCGTGGGCAAAACCACGCTCGCGCGCATCATCGCCAAGGCGCTCAACTGCGAAACGGGCGTGAGCGCCGAACCTTGCGGAAAGTGCCGCGCGTGCGGCGAAATCGATGCGGGACGCTACGTCGATCTCATCGAACTCGATGCAGCATCCAATACGCAGGTGGACAACATGCGCGAATTGCTGGAGGGCGCGCTCTATGCGCCGACCAGCGGGCGCTACAAGGTCTACATCATCGACGAAGTGCACATGCTTTCGCGCAGTGCGTTCAACGCGATGCTGAAGACGCTCGAGGAACCGCCCGAGCACGTCAAGTTCGTGCTTGCGACGACGGATCCGCAGAAGATTCCGGTCACCGTGTTGTCGCGCTGCCTGCAGTTCAACCTGAAGCAGATTCCGCAGCCGCAGATCCGCGCACAACTTCAAAAAATTCTCGAGGCGGAAGGGATCGCGTCCGAACCGCCCGCGCTCGCATTGCTGGCGCGCGCGGCGCAGGGCAGCCTGCGCGACAGCCTGAGCCTGCTCGACCAGGCAATCGCGCACGGGGGCGGCCGCGTGGAAGAGGCGTCGGTGCGCGCGATGCTGGGCGCCGTGGACCAGGGTTACCTCTATGCGCTGCTGCGGGGGCTCGCCGCACGCGACGGCGCGGCCCTCGTCGCGGAGTCCGAGCGTATGGCGAGCCGCAGTCTGTCGCTCGAAATGGCGCTGCAGGACCTGGGCACTCTGCTGCATCGTCTCGCCCTGCTGCAGGTCTTGCCGGCAGCACTCGCAGAAGACGAGCCTGACCGCGATGTTTTGCTCGAACTCGCCCAGGCGTTCGACCCGGAGGACTTGCAGCTCTATTACCAGATCGCATTGCAGGGACGCTCCGACATCGGACTTGCGCCGGATGAGTATGCCGGTTTCACGATGACGTTGTTGCGCATGCTGGCGTTCGCACCCGAGGGGCCGCGTGCTGCAGCGCACGTTGCTGCGCCGCGCCTCCCGGCTTCCGTACCAGATAAAGCGCCGCCCATCGAAGCGGAGGGTTCAAAAAAAAACAGCGGTAAACTGGAGTGGGGCGCGATCATCGAGAGTCTCGCGCTTTCCGGGATGACACGCATGCTGGCGCAACACTGCGAGTTGATCCGGCACGAGCCAGATCGCATCGAGCTGTCGATCTCCCGGCTCCACGAGCGGCTTCTCGACAAACCGTATCAGGATAAGCTCAAGACAGCGTTGCAACAGCGCTTCGGCGCCGGTGTGCGCGTCGCCATCAAGGTGGGCGAAGGCAACGGCGACTCGCCGGCGGCGCTGGCGGACCGCGAACGGCAGCGCCGGCAGTCGGAGGCCGTCGCTGAAATTGAACAGGATCCCTTTGTGCGCGAACTGGTTGAGAACTTCGACGCGCGCATCGTCGAATCGACCATCAAACCCATACAGCAATAGGACGCATCATGATGAAAGGCGGACTGGCGGGCCTGATGAAGCAGGCGCAGCAGATGCAGGACAACATGAAGAAGGTGCAGGACGAACTGGCCGGCATCGAAGTTGAGGGCCAGTCCGGTGCCGGCATGGTGAAGGTCGTCATGACCTGCCGCCATGACGTGAAGCGCGTAACCCTCGATCCGAGCCTGCTCAAGGACGACAAGGAGATGCTCGAAGACCTCGTCGCAGCGGCGATCAACGACGCGGTGAGGCGGGTGGAAACCACGGTGCAGGAAAAGATGTCCGCCATCACGGCCGGGATGCCGCTGCCTCCCGGCTTCAAGATGCCGTTTTGAGCGAAACGGCATCGACCGCGTAACGACGGCTAACGGGTCGAGCGTATCCGCGCCTTGAAAACACCCTCTACGCTGGAAGAGCTGATCGAAGCGCTGCGTTGCCTGCCGGGCGTGGGTCCGAAATCCGCGCAGCGCATGGCCTACCATCTTCTGCAGCGCGATATGCCCGGCGCGCAGCGGCTCGCCAGCGCGCTCGCGCTTGCGCTTGAGCGGATACGTCATTGCGAGAAGTGCAACAGTTTCGCGGAGGAGGTGATATGCGCACTGTGCCGTTCACCGCGGCGCGATCCGAGCCAGCTCTGCGTGGTGGAAAGCCCCGGAGACCTGCTGATGATGGAGCAGGCGCAGTGCTTTAGGGGGCTCTACTTCGTGCTCATGGGGACGCTCTCTCCACTCGATGGCATCGGGCCGAAGGAAATTCATCTCGACCGGCTCGTGAGGCGCGCTTCGGACGGCGTCGTGGGGGAAGTCATCCTCGCCACCAATTTCACCGTTGAAGGCGAAGCGACCGCGCATTACGTGGGCGAACTGTTGCGGCAACAGGGCGTGAAAGTGAGCCGAATCGCGCGCGGCCTGCCGGTGGGCGGGGA
>DATFGD010000329.1:0-5928 GCA_035249725.1 Burkholderiales bacterium | reverse complement strand
CGTCCCAAGCGCTGCTCCATTCTTAGTCGAAAGGAGTTTGCTATGAGTCATGGAATCGTTTCTTCTTATCGCGGGTTGATCGTCGTTCTGGCAATGACCGGAATGATGGGCTGCGACAGGGCTCTGCACCTTCGCGATGGTTCCACAGTCGGGCAACAGGTTAGGGAATCGACGCAACCACTGAAGCAGTACGAAGACGACGAGCGCAAGGCCCTGCGCATCAAGACGGACACGGTGCGCAGGCGAGTCTGGATGCTCAGCATCAACAACGATGTGCGTGTTTACGACGAGCCGAGCAAGAAACTCTTACGCGAGATCGCTTTGCCGGGCTGGCTCGTAGTCAAGACGCCCTGCATGCCGGACCTGATACTGGATCGTTCCGGTTCGGCGCTCGTATCGAGCAACGTGACGCCATGGATATGGCGCATCAATGCGGACACTCTCGAAGTGCGGGTGCACAAAATCGGCATGCCCGGAAAGGAGGGGCTGGATTTTGGCTTTGCGAAGCTGGCGTTCGATAGCAGCGGCAGGTTGTATGGATTGGCACCTTCCGCGAATTCGGCATGGCGTATCGATGTGCCGAGTGCGAGCGCCAACATGATCGAGTCTTATCGTCCTCCGCTGGAGGAATGCGCTCTTGACGCGCGAGCTCTCGATCGCTTCGAAACAAGCCGGTAGGCCGTTATATCCACGCGGGGCTGGAACGAGTTCAGTGCTTCAACAACCGCCGCACCGCCTTGAGCCGCTGCGTGGTATCGCCGGCGAGATGCGACCAGATGATGCCGTCGCGGACGAGCTTCACCGCCATCGCATCGATCGTGCCGCCCGCGGTGCGGTGTATTTCCAGATTGAGGCGCGTCACGCGCTGGATCACGTCGGTCGAATAGTTCATCACCAGCACCGCGTTCGCACCCTGCTTTTTGTGATCCATCTCCCAGGCGGTGCGCATGACGTAGGCGCGCAGCGCTTCGGTGAGTGCATGCATCTCGTTGATCTTCAGTTGAACGAGCTGGTGGTCGTAGAGCGGTTTTCCGCCGCGGCGCTCGGTTTTTGCACAGGCCATCGCGTATTCGCATGCGGCGTCGCACACCCCGAGCGCGTTGGCCGCAAGTTCGAAATCGCCGAACTCCGCCGAAGCGCCGCTGCGCACCTTCACGCCGCCGTGGACGGCGCCCACGATATTCGCGTGCGGCACGCGCGCATTTTCGAAAATCAGCTCAGCGTTCTGATAGAAGCGCCAGCCGCTTTTATTGAAGATCTTGCCGACGCGAAACCCGGGTGTGCCGAGCGGCACCATGAACACCGTGGTGCCGTCGCGTATCGGCAGGTCGGGATCGGTGCGCGCGCTCACGAAAAAAAGCTTACCCACGCTGCCGTTCGCAATAAAGGTCTTCTCACCGTTCAGCAGCCATTCGTCGCCGTGGCGTTGGGCGCGCAGCCGCCACCCTGACTTGGGATCGTCCTCGGGCGGATAACGATTGTCGGAGCCGGCATTGGGCTCGGTGCTCGCCGCGCCCATCACGTAGGTGTCGTCGGCGAGGAACGGTTTGAGGAAGCGTTCCTTCTGGTCGTTGGTGCAGTTTTCAGCGATGAGATGGCTCCACTTCCAGTTCTGGCTGAATGCCTTCGAAATCGCACTGTCGCCGCGTGCAAGCTCGGCCATCACCAAGCCCTGCGTGACGAAGTCGGCGCCCGGACCGCCCCATTCGCGCGGAACGGCGAGCGTGCGAAACCCGAGCCGGGCCCCTTTTTTGATGATGTCCCAGTCCCACGGCGCGAGCCCGCCCTCGATCTGATCGCGCTTGAGCGATATGGGTCGTATCTCTTCGCGCGCGAACTCGCGCGCTTCCATTTGCCAGGTTCGTTGTTCTTCGTTGAGCGAAAAGTCCATCGCATGTCCTTGTGCGCTGCGCCGGCGAATTTTCACCGAAGCGCGGCCCGAAGTCGATATCGGACGCATGACGCGCACCGTCGTTACTTGGCGAAGGGCTGCGGTGGACAAGCCGCCTGCGCTGGTGATACGGTGCACGGCTCGTCAAGCGACCCACAGGAGGCCAGCATGCAGCGCAAGGACATGAAGATCCGCTCCCGCGACGGCGGGGAATTCGATTGTTACGTCGTGACGCCCGGTGTCAGCGAAAAAGTCCCGGCGATCGTCCTCGCTTCCGCAGTGCACGGCGTGGACAATGACATCCGGACCCTCGCCGACGAATTCGCATCGCACGGCTACATCGCGGCGGCGCCCGATCTCTTCTGGCGCTCGATCCCCGGGCCGCTCGCACGCGATGACGAACGTACCAAGGTGCGTTCTCAGCCGCGGCTCGAAAAGATCAAGGCGGGCGAAGCGGACATGGCCGATACACTGAACGAACTGCGCAAGCACCCGCAGTTCAACGGGCGTGCGGCGGCGATCGGTTTCTGCTACGGCGGCCCCTACGCGATCCTCGGCCCAAAGCGGCTGGGTTATGAGGCCGGCATTTCGTGTCACGGGACGCAGATGCTCGATTACATCAGGGATCTCGAAGGCGTCAGTCAACCCGTGTGCATCATCTGGGGCGACCAGGACCACCAGGCGCCGCCTCCGGTGCTCGAAGCGTATCGCGCCGTGCCCGCGCGCATGAAGAACGTCGAAGTGCAGATCTTCCCCGGCGTGCTGCACGGCTACATGATGCGCGAGAATCCCAAGGCGTTCAGCCAGAAAACCTACGAGTTTTCGATGGGCCGCGCGCTGTCGATACTCCAGGGGCTGCGCGGAGAAGGCGGACGCGAGCCGCTGCGCAAGGCCTCCTGACGTTGCGCCGTTGAGCATACCGCTCGGCGGCGCCCGGCCTTTGGCTTCCTGATCCATGCTGCGCATCGCCGTCGTCGGCGGTTCGCTGGGCGGGCTGACGGCGGCGCTCCTGTTGCGCGATGCCGGTCACGATGTCGCCGTATTCGAGCGCTCGCCGGTCGATCTCACCGGTTTTGGCGCCGGGATCGTCGCGCACGAAGTGAGCATGCGGTATTTCGTCGGGCGCACGAGACGGCCTCTCGATGCGTTCACCGTTGCGGTGAACGTGTACTGCCTGCTCGATGCCAGCGGTGCGCTCCTGTACGAAGAACCGGTCGCGTATCGCTTCGTGTCATGGGGCAGCCTTTACCGCGCGCTGCTCGACGAATTCGGGCGCGAGCGTTACTTTCAAGGCGTGGCTTTCGAGACGTTCCAGCAGGATGCGCACGGCGTGGATGTCCGGTTCGCGGACGGCACGGCGCAGCGCTTCGATCTCCTCGTCCTCGCCGACGGCATACAGTCTACGGGGCGCGCACAGCTTTTCCCGGGCGTCGAACCCGTGTATTCCGGTTACGTTGCGTGGCGCGGGACGGTGGAAGAAGGCGCGATCCCGACACGCGCGCTTGAGCGCCTCGAAGGCACGCTGACTTATACGCTCATCCCAAACAGTCACGTACTCGTTTATCCGATTCCAGGCACCGATGGGAACGTCGAGCGCGGCCGGCGCCTGTGGAATTTCGTGTGGTATCGCAACGTCGAGGCCGGCGCGGACTTGGATGCACTGCTGACCGATTGCGATGGCGTCCGGCATGCCGTTTCGCTGCGGCCTGGGCGTGTGCAGGTACGCTATGTGCGCGAACTGAGAGCATATGCACGCGCTCAACTTCCCGAAGCAATCGCCGATATCATCGAAGCAACCGAGTTGCCGTTCCTGCAGGTGGTGATGGATGTCGCATGCCCCCGCATGGCGGTAGGTCGCGTATGCATCATCGGCGATGCGCCTTTCGCGGCGCGGCCGCACGCTGCTGCCGGTACTGCCAAAGCAGCCGAGAATGCGTGGACGCTCGCTGAAGCGCTCGCAATGGCCCGCGATGACTGGCTTCCGGCCCTGGCAACGTGGTCGGCACACCAGACCGCGCTCGGCGCCCGGCTTGTTGAGCGCGCGCGTGACATCGGAGAGGGCTCGCAATTCCGCTGCGACTGGCGTCCCGGCGATCCGGCGCTGCGGTTCGGATTGTACGAGCCGGGCGATTCCTCCATTTGGACGCGCACGACGCGCTCGAACCCCGATTGGTGGGCCGGCCGGGTGCAGGGTGCGTAGGGTATGATCCCCATCTCCGCTTTCTTGTCGCATTCGCCAGAGGATATGCACTATGCCCCAACAGCAGAGTAGTGAAGCGCATCTGCCGCTTTCCGGCGTGGTGGTGCTGGACCTCACACTTGCGCGTGCGGGCCCCACGTGCATCCGACACCTCGCCGATTGGGGTGCCGATGTGATTCGGATCGAGCCTCCGGAGCCTGCGGGAGAAGACGTGATCGGTCGCCGCCACGGGCCGGACTTCCAGAATCTGCACCGCAACAAACGGATGATGCATCTCGATCTCAAATCGGAAGACGGATACCGCATTTTCATGCGTCTCGTGGAGCGCGCCGACGTGCTGGTGGAGAACATGCGTGCGCCGGTGAAAGATCGGCTGAAGATTAGCTGGGATCATGTGAACAAGATCAATCCACGGCTCGTCTACGGCAGCATCAGCGGCTTCGGGCAGACCGGGCCGTATCGCGAGCGCGGCGGCGTCGATCAAATCGCGCAGGGATTGGGCGGACTCATGTCCGTGACGGGGCTTCCGGGACAGGGACCGGTGCGCGTCGGCATACCGATCACCGATCTCACCGCGGGCAATCTGCTCGCGATGGGCATTGCGATGGCGCTCTTCGATCGCGGCCGCACCGGCAAGGGCCGCTGGGTGCACACGAGCCTGCTGGAATCGCAGATCTTCATGCTGGACTTTCAGGCCGCGCGCTATCTCGTCAAAGGCGAGGTTGCGGGGCAGGCGGGGAACGACCATCCGACGTTCGCGCCGACCGGCGTCTTTCCGACCGCCGACGGCCACATGAACATCGCGGCGAGTTCCACGCGCCTCTGGTTGCGGCTCTGCGATGCGCTCGGAAAACCGGAGTGGAAAAACAAGCCGGAATGGGCGACGCAGGTCGGCCGCACGCAGCATCGCGCCACGATCAACCAGGCGATATCGGAAATTACGCGGCAAAAGCCGGCGGCACACTGGTGGGAGGTATTCGAGGCGGCAGGGATTCCCGCCGGCCCGATCAACACCATCGACAAGGTGTTCGCTGATCCCCAGGTGCAGCACCTCGGCATCGGAACGCCGGTCGATTCGCCGCTCTTCGGCAATACGCGCATGGTGGCGTCCGCAGTCAACTTCGAAGGCTCGCCCCGCGGCATTCGCTACCCGGCGCCGGAAGCGGGCACGCACACCGATGAGGTGCTGACGTGGTTGGGATTGAGTCGCGAGGAAATCGAGCGTCTCGGCGCGGCTGGCGTGACACGCCCGCTCGCGAGCCGCAAGGAAAGCGTCGCTTAAGAATGTCTGTTCATCCTTCGACAGGCTGAGGACGAACGGACTTAGAGATTTCATGTGGGCTTGTCGAGCGATGGACGGTTATACAGTTCCGTTCGTGGCGAGCTTGTCGAACCATGAACGGCTTAACGGTTGCTGCAGCACAATGAAAGGAGATTGCAAATGACTGGCGCATACAATCCCGCAGCGCAGTTCGAGGTGAAGGAGTGGGACGTCGAGTTTCGCAAGACGCCATCGCGCACGCTGATGGCGCGCGTGTATCAGCCGCAGGGCCCGGGGCCGTTTCCGACGCTGCTCGATCTGCACGGCGGTGCCTGGCACGACAAGGACCGGTTTGCCAACGTACCGATGTGCCAGGCGGCAGCGAAGAGCGGCGTGCTGGTGGTGGCCATCGATATGCGCAATTCGCCCGAAGCGGCGTATCCCGGCTCGGTTCAGGACGCGCACTACGGCGTGCGCTGGCTCAAGATGAAAGCGCGCGAGTGGAAGGGCGATCCGGAGAATCTCGGCGTGCTGGGGAGTTCGAGCGGTGGACACGTCGCGGAACTTCTCGCGATG
>DATFGD010000328.1:0-2222 GCA_035249725.1 Burkholderiales bacterium | reverse complement strand
TGGACCGCTTCAAGCACGTGAACGATACGCTAGGCCATGAGGCCGGCGACACGCTGCTTCAGGTTGCAGCGCGGCGGTTCTACGATTGCCTGCGGGAAACCGATACGATGGCTCGGCAGGGAGGCGACGAGTTCGTCGTGCTGATGGACGAACTCTCGGATCGCGAGCCGATTACGCGCGTATCACAGAGAATTCTGGACGCCATGGTCGAACCCTTCGTTATCGAAGGGCAGGAAATCCATGTCACCGCCAGCATCGGCATCAGCGTCTACCCGGATGACGGCAGGACGCTGCTGAGGAACGCGGACATCGCGCTGTACCGCGCCAAGGGCAAGGGAGGGAACGACTACCAGTTCTATTCGGCGCAGATTGACAACTATTCCCGCGAGCGCCTGGCGCTGGAATCCGGGCTGCGCCGCGCGCTGGAGCGCGACGAATTGAGGCTCCACTATCAGCCCAAGGTCGATCTCGCCGCCGGCCACATCTGCGGAACGGAGGCGCTGCTGCGCTGGCAGCATCCGCAGATGGGACTGGTCGCGCCGGACCGGTTTATTCCGATCGCCGAGGAGAACGGCCTCATACGGCCGATTGGCGCCTGGGTGCTGAAGACCGCATGCATGCAGAACCGGGCGTGGCAGCGGCAGGGCATGCCACGCTTTCCCGTCGCGGTGAACCTTTCGCCCCGCCAGTTCGCCGAAGAAAGCCTTCTCCACGACATTAAGTCGGCGCTCGCTGATTCCGGGTTGGAAGGGTCGGATCTGGAACTCGAAATCACCGAGAGCATGGTCATGAATGACCCCGAGCAGGCGGTCAACATCCTGCGTCGGCTGAAGGAGCTTGGAATCCGCCTGGCGATCGACGATTTCGGCACCGGTTATTCATCGCTTGCGTACCTCAAGCGCTTCCCGATCGACAGCGTGAAATTGGATCGCTCCTTCGTCGAGGATATCCCGCAGGACGTGGACAGCATGGCGATCGCCCAGGCGATCATCGCCATGGCGCATAGCCTGCGCCTCAAGGTGGTGGCTGAGGGAGTCGAAAGCGAGGCGCAGGTCAGCTTCTTGCGCGGCCAGGGGTGCGACGAGATACAAGGGCACTTTTTCAGCGCCGCGCGCACCGCAAGCGAGATTTCGGGGATCATTCGCAAGACCCTGTGGCGCGGCACCACCGTTTACCTTTCGGAGCGTCGTCGCAGGGCATCGGCCTAGGTCTGCATCTTGACCAGCCTTCCGAGTGAAACCTTCAGCTAGCTCGGGTTGAACCCGCAATCGCGCAGCCAAAGAATAGCGCCGACGGGTTACTCCAATTCGAAAAATGGCTAGAGCCTGTCGATCACGATCGGTACACTTACCGCCGCTCGCCGCGCAATGCCACTACCCGCACGGCGGGCACCTCTGCTAACGCGAGCTGGGCCTTTCCATGAAAACACTATCCCTGATTGCAACAACCGCTTCTCTTGGCTGGCATCGGCATGGCGGGCGCCGCCGCACCGAACGAGAAGAGCGCAACCGTGAAGACGACCAAGGAGGCGAAGAAGGCGGCGAAGAAGCCGGCCGCGAAAGCCCCCGCGACGACAATAAAGCAGACTACTGTCCGGGATAACGTAGGCGACGGGAAATAGAAGCCCGGCGGCTCTTCGGAGTCGCGCCACATAACGCGAAAGAAAAAAGCCCCGAACCCGCTGTGAGCAGCTCGGGGCTTTAGGTAAGAGCGCCTCCCTGACGCTCTTGGGGTGCTCAGCGTGTAGCGTTGCGCTTGCGGCGGCTGAAACCGAGGCCGGCGAATCCTAAGCCGAGAAGTGCGAGCGTGGCCGGTTCCGGAACCACGGCACCGTCAACCTCAATCCTGAATGCACCTAAGGTCTCGGTTTCGATCAAATCGTCGCAGTCGGTGGACGGGACCGAGACGCAATGCTGCCCGGTAATGTCTTGGTCATTGAGGTTCCACCCATAGTGTGATGTGGACGGGGCCGATGCGATGAGCCAATAGGTGGTCCCCGCAACGAGGTTCGTTAAGCCGTCCGCATCGACATGCACGATGCCAGCGGTTGACGGTATAAGTGCATCATCGATTATCCAAGTGTCGATGATGGCGCCCGGAGTGCCCGCGGAGTCGGACCGGAGTGTTAGCGTCAGGTCATCCGCTGCGTCTATGTTGACGAGCGCGATGTCTATGTCGGTGATGCCACCGGATGCCCCAGCAACGAACTGATCCCCTTGCGT
>DATFGD010000327.1:0-8892 GCA_035249725.1 Burkholderiales bacterium | reverse complement strand
ATGAGCAGCTCCAGCATCGTTGGCTAAAGCTGATACCGGAACGGACGCCGGCGTCAATCGGACGGCCTCCGGAAGTGCGTAGGAATCCTCAGGCGACCGGTTTGTCACCGGCTCTCGACTGACGCCGCAACCGGCGCCGCCAAGAATCGCCCGCATGAAGAAGGCAACGATTGCGATCGTCGGCGGCACGGCGCTTCGGCGCCGCCGCACTCTTCGCGCGTGGTCCGCTGTCGAAGCGCCTGCGCCGCTTTCTGCGGCACCTGCGCGCCTACTGGGACGCGCACCGCCACCGCGTGCCGCCCGCGGCGCTAGCCGCCATCGAGAGGCTGCGCGCGCGCAAGCGGCTCGAAGTCGCGGCAGGCCGCATCCTCGGCACGCGCCGCATCAAGGGCGGCATCGTCGTCACCTGGCGGGCGCGCGGCGAGGATCGGCTGCGCGAAGAGCTGGTGGACGCCGTCATCAACGCGACGGGCCCGGACCGGAATCCGGCGCACTCGCGCTGTCCCTTCGTGCAGTCGCTCGTTCAGCAGGGCCTCTGCGCGCCCGACGAGCTCGGCCTCGGCTGGAGCACGGACCCGGACGGCCGCCTGCTCGACGCTGCGGGCGAGGCGTCCGAAATCCTCTACTACGCCGGACCGCTGCTGCGCTGCCGCGACTGGGAAGCGACCGCCGTGCCCGAGCTGCGCGCGCATGTGCAGCGCACGACAGCGGCGATCGCGGCATCGCTCGCGACCAGCGCGGGATCGTATGTCAGGAAGCTGGCAGCGCCGCTTTTCAGGCGCGAGGCGGCGATCTTCTAGATCGGAGGGGACAAAAGGGGACGCTAACCATTTCGCTGACTTGTGAGGCCGAATCGGACCGTCGGCTTGCCAAGGTCGAGGAAATCAAGGGCGTAAGCCGCCGGTTGCGCAAGCTCATGGAAGATGCGGCGCGTATCTCCGAACCTCTCGCGTCAATGCGCGCCCATGTCCTACAGCACGACCCCGGCAGCAACGCTATTTAGCCAGAAGTATTTGCGAGCTGCATTGAGCTCCTTGAGGCCCATTGTCCGCGCGTCAGCGACGCGGCGGTGGGTCATTCCGGCGCGGGTCGTGATTCTTGAAGAGTGACACCACACCGTACTGGTCGACGTCCGCGACGTTTCCGCAGTTTGGGAAGCTTGACGGCCGTGCCACGGCCGACGTAGTCGTCGTCGGCGGAGGGATCACCGGTCTCACGTCCGCGTACCTTCTTGCGAAGGCGGGCAAACGCGTGATCGTGCTGGAACGTGGTCGTTGCGGCGCGACCGACACCGGCCACACCAGCGCGCACTTGACGATGGTGACGGACGCGCGCCTTGCCGACCTGGCGAAACGACTCGGACGCACTCACGCACAGGCTGTCTGGGACGCAGGGCGCGCCGCCACCGCCACGATCGACGACATCGTCCTCGAGCATGACATCGACGCCGGCTTCCAGCGGGTAGACGGATACCTCCACGCGCCTTGCGAAGAAGACGCGAGCGACGAGTCGGCGCAGCTCAGCGCCGAGGCGAACCTGGCGGCCGAATTGGGCTTTGATGCGGAGTACCTCGAATCGGTGCCACTGGTGAAACGGCCGGGCGTGCGCTTCGCGGACCAGGCCCGCATCCATCCGCGCCAATATCTCGCGGGCCTGGCGAAGGTATTGGTGTCACTCGGCGCCCGGATCCGCGAGCACTCGGAAGTCGAAGAATTCTGCGCAGACCCGCGCTCCGTCACAGCCAACGGCAATACGGTCACCTGCGACGACGTCGTCATCGCTACTCATAACCCCATGGCCGGCTTCGGCGGCACGGCCGGCGCCACGCTTTTTCAAACCAAGCTGGCGCTGTATTCGACCTACGTGATTGCCGGCACCGTCGCGCGCGGCGATGTGCCCGACGCGCTTTGGTGGGACACGGCAGATCCTTACCAATTCGTTCGCGTCGATCCGCGCCGGGACCAAGACGTGGTCATACTTGGCGGCGAGGACCACAAGACCGGTCAGGAAGAGGATACGAAGGCGCGCTTTCGCGGCCTCGAAGACCGTCTCCGCGCCATTGTTCCAGCCATACAAGTGACACACCACTGGTCGGGGCAAGTTATCGAGACGCCCGACGGGCTTCCGTACATCGGAGCAAGCGCGGATCACCAATATTCGGCGACAGGATATGCCGGCAATGGACTGACGTTCGGAACGCTGGCCGGCATCATCATTTCGGACGCGATCCTCGGACGCTCGAATCCGTGGGCTGAGCTGTTCGAGCCCGGCCGGAAGGCGGTTACGCGGGGCCTGTGGGACTACGTCAAGGAGAATGCCGACTACCCCTACTACCTGATTCGCGATCGGCTTGCCGGCGCCGAGGCGAAATCCATTCGTGCCGTGAAGCGCGGTCACGGAATGATCATTGACCGAAATGGCGCGCCAGTCGCGGCGTATCGCGACACCGATGGCACCGTGACGCTCCGCTCTGCGATCTGCACGCACATGGGGTGCGCGGTGCGCTGGAACCCGGCGGAGCGGACATGGGATTGCCCGTGTCATGGATCGCGCTTCAGGCCGACGGGAGACGTGATCTCCGGGCCGGCCCAGGCGCCGCTGTCCGAAGCGAAGTGACTCTGGGCGTGCGGGCGCCCGCGACGACTAGCGCATACTCCAGCCGTGGAACTGCGCGAATTGCTCATTGCCTTTCTGGTCTGGGTGGTCTATCCGCTTTGGCTGATTGCGGGCTTTTTCGACTATCTCTTTCACCGCAATACGCACATCGAGCGGACCTCTGGGCCGACGGAGTCATGGCTGCACCTGGCGCAGTTCGTGTCGCTGGGCATCCCGCTTCTACTGGTCGCCTTCCTCGCCATGACGCCGCCCGTCATCGCGATCGTCGCAGTCGCCATCGCCGCACATACCGGCCTTTCGATTGCCGACGTCTCGTACACGGAAGGTCGCCGCCATGTCTCGCCGCTGGAGCAGCATGCCCACGCGTTCATGGCCGTATTGCCCCTGATCGCGACAGGCATCGTGGCAATCCTGAACTGGGGTGACCTCGTGCAGGGACGCTGGGTCATCAAGCCGAAGGACGAGGCACTCCCGGTAATGAGCGCGGGCTTGCTCGTGGGCAGCTATTTCGTGCTTGCCGGCGCTCCGATCGTGGAAGAGCTCATCCGGACTTCACGCGGGTTTCGCCACCATCAGGTAAAAGACAGCGACGAGCGACACGAAGGCCACGATGCCTAGTGCGATCCAGATCCTCAGATAGCGCCAATACGTGGCCGGCAACTCGGCGTTTGCGCCGGCAGCCGCGGCCGCCATGTCCCGCATCCGTAGCTGCATCCAGACCACCGGCAGCCATGCGGCTCCTGCCAGCAGGAAAAGTGCCAGGGACCATGTGATCCACCGCGTCGTCAACGGATAGCCGAGCAGATGCAGGAGGTAGAAGCCCGACAGCGGCTGGAGGACGACCGTCGGCGCGGTGAACGCCCAATCGGCGATGACGACGTGCTTGACGACCGCGGCGATGACGCGCGCATCGCGGGTGCGACTGGCGAAATACATGTAGAACGCCGATCCGAGACCAGTGCCGAACAGCAGCGTGGAAGACAGGATGTGAATCCACTTGACGAGCAGGTATTCCACTACCGCTTCTCCAGCTCGTAGACCAACCAGATGGCGGCGAGCATTGGCAGGTTCTTCAAGACGGGACCATACGGATGAGCCCAGAATTCGGGCAGTGCAAGGCTAATGATGATGGTGTACGCGAGGATCAACGCAATTTGCAGGAGCCAAAGCCATTGCCGGCGGCCGCGCAACAGGCTCGCAAGCCCGAGAACGATATTGAGCGTTGCGGCTCCGTAGAGTGCGGCCGGCGCCCAGTCCCCGGATATTCCAGTGCGCGCGAGCAAGGCGTAACTGGCAGTGACGGGATAGAACCAGAGCGATACCACCCCCGTCGCGATCCAGACTATCCCGATGCTGCCGCGCAGGACCGGCAGCAGCCATCGCAACTGCGCAGCCGAGCGCTCAAGAAAAGCGGTCCTGGCGGGCAGAAATGCCGGAACGGCCCGCGGCTCCCGGTGCAATAGCTCGCGCGTGGGGCCAACCTGCGCCGTATTGCCCCTGAACAGCATGCCGAGCGTTTCGCGATCGAGAATGGAGCCGGGCATGAAACCCAGCAGCCGCGCGAAAAAGTACATCAGCGCTCGCGGAATGCGAATGTACCGGGTCGGGCGCAATCCCATGGCTCGTCGCAACTGCGCCAGGAAGTCTGCGAAGGCAAGCGGTTCGGGTCCGACCAGTGGAACGATACGCCGTTGCTGCGCCGGTGCTTCGACCAAAGCCACGATTGCTTCGACGAGGTCATCGAGGTGGATAGGCTGCACTTCGAATTCGCCGCGCCCAGGCAGCGGGATCCACGGGAGGCTCGCGAGCATCGTAAACAATCGCGCACTCTGCCCACCCGGGCCGTAAACCACGGAGGGCCGTACGATGACCCAGTCGAGCGGCAGCGTCGCGAGAAAATCGTCTGCGGTTCTCTTGCTGAGGTGATAACGGCTCCGCGCATTCTCGTCGGCTCCGAGCGCCGAGACCTGCACGATCCGCCGACAGCCGGCGCTTACAGCAGCGGTGAATAAAGCAATCGGCGCGTAGGCGTGCACGGCATCAAATGACTGGTTTCCCCGCTCGCGTATCAATCCCACGGCGTTGACCACGACTTCCGCACCGCGCAAGCGCTCAAGCCAGGCCGCAGGATCGATATCGGCGGCAAAATCCACGGTGTGAAGACCGGCGCAGGCCGTGCTCCCGATGTCCGGCAACGAGCGATGCATTCCGCAAATCACCGCGTGGCCGCGCTCGTCGAGAGAGCGCGCCAGGCTTTGGCCGATAAAGCCGCTCGCGCCGGTCAGATAGATTTTCATCCGAGCTTCATGTCAGCGTGCCGCCGACATATTGCGGCATCGGGTCAATATATGTTGTCGGCAAATAACCGAGAAAAGGCATGGCGAGTTGGCGAGAAGCGGCAAGACGAGGCGCGGTTTCCGGGACGTGGGCGGCCGTCGCCTCTGGGGCAGCGCTCATGCTGTGCGCAAAGCGCGAGCGTCGGCCCGCCCTCGCGCCCTTCAACGGACCCAGCCAGTGGCTGTGGGGAGAGTTGCAGGCGCGACAGACACGCGCGACGTGGCGGCATACGGCCTCCGGATACGTTATCCACCACGCGTCGGCCGTCATGTGGGCGACGCTGCACGAAAAGTTGTTCCCCGCATCGCCCGCACGCGCGCGCTCGGTGGAGCTCGCCCGCGCAGCCGCTACGACCGCGCTCGCGGCCATTGTCGATTACGGCCTCACGCCGCGCCGCCTGCAGCCGGGGTTCGACAAGCACTTGAACATTCCCTCGATCGTGGCGGTGTACGCAGCATTCGGGCTGGGACTCGCCGCCTCGAGGCATCTGAACAAGCAAGGAGTCGACATGGAACACATCGAAAAGTCGGTTGAAGTCAACTGTCCGGTGCGAACGGTGTACAACCAATGGACGCAGTTCGAGGATTTTCCGAAGTTCATGGCGGGCGTGAAAGAGGTCCGTCAGATCGATGACACTCACCTGCACTGGCGCGCCGAGGTCTGGGGCAAGGACGAAGAATGGGACGCCGAAGTTACGGAGCAGAGTCCCGACCAGCGCATCTCGTGGCGCAGCGTCGCCGGCGCGAAGAATGCGGGCACGGTCCGCTTCGAGAGCCTGGGGCCCGACCGCACGCGCGTGCGGCTCGTGATGGCTTATGAGCCGGAGGGCGCCCTGGAGAACGCGGGCAGCAAGCTCGGTGCGATGGACAGCCAGGTGCAGGAGAGCGTCGATGATTTCAAGAAATTCATCGAGAGCCGCGGACGGGAAACCGGCGCCTGGCGCGGCGAGGTGCATGACTCGACGCCGAGGCGATCGAAGTAAGCCCTGAGCCCGGTGCGGCCAAGAAATAGAGCGTGTGCGCGCTGACTTAGCGGAGGCGACACGTCGACGCGCGAAAATCAGGAACTCAGGAAGAATTTGCCGCGGCGTTGGGACGTGGTCATCGTCGGTGCGGGCCCCGCTGGCCTCAGCGCGGCCCTGATCTTGGGCCGGGCTTGCCGAAAGGTGCTTATTTGCGATTCCGGCACGCCGCGCAGCTGGGCATCGAAACGCATGCACGCGTATCTGACGCGGGATGGAATTGTCCCTGCGCGATTTCGCGAAATCGCGCACCGGGAATTGCGGCGCTATCGCAATGTCGCATTCAAGGCTGCGGAGGTAACCCGGGCTGTCCGCCTGCCAGGGGGCGGATTTCGCCTGTGGATGGACGACTCCAGGCGAGTTCAATGTCGCAAATTATTGATTGCCACAGGATTATTTGACCGCCTGCCACGCCTGCGCCGCATCGAGGAGTTTTTCGGCATCAGCGTCTTCCAATGCCCTTACTGCGACGGTTGGGAGCTTCGCGGCAAGCCGCTGGCGGTATACGGCAAGCGCCACCGCGGCCTGGAAATGTCGAGGGCATTGACCGCCTGGACGGGAGACATCGTGTTGTGCACCGACGGCCCGGCAGGATTTTCCAGGACTATCCGCGATGAACTTGGTCGCAATGGCATTGGACTGTGCGAGGAACGCATTGAGACTTTGGAGGGCACGCGCGGCAGGTTGCGAGCGGTCGTCTTCAAGAGCGGGCGCAAGCTGCCGCGCGCGGCGCTGTTTTTCGACACTCCGTCAAGCGGACAATCGCGTCTTGCCGAATCGCTGGGCTGCGAGTTCACGAGGCACGGAGGGATCAAGTCGGGTCGCTATGAGGCGACCAGTGTTCCCGGCGTTTTCGTCGCGGGAAACATCATCAAAGATGTTCAACTCTCAGTCGTCGCTGCCGCCGAAGGCGCTCGCGCGGCGTTCGGAATCAACAAGGCCTTGAGTCGTGAGAAATTCCAAGAAAGGGCTACTGGCGCAAAATCCATCGTGCATCCGGCACCTGGTAGCGCGCGAAAGTGAACGTCCCATGGAATTGTTCCTCTGCCGAAAGTGTTCGGCGGGGAAACGCTGCGCCTGAGCGACCTCAGGGACCAGGCAGTTGTAACCCTGTTCATCTGTCGGCTCGCGCTGACTATTTCCGATTGGCCCGCGTTGTCATTGCGGGAGCGTCCGACATAGCGCTGTAAGGCCGCGTGATAAAAGCAGCCAAGCATCACCACGGGGCGGGAGAACAGCACCATGCCAAAGTCGCGAAAGGCCAGAAAAAGCAATGGCAATCATCCTATTTCCATGCTGAAAGCCGATCACCGGAACGTCGAGGCCTTATTCAAACGGTACGAGAAAGCGAAGAAGGGGAGCGCAAAGGCCAAGTTGGCGCACGCCATCTGCCTGGAATTGTTTGTGCATACTTCGATTGAGGAGGAGCTTTTCTATCCTGCCGTCGAGGGCGCGGTCGACAAGGAAACGCACGACGAGGCATACGTCGAGCATGACGGCGCCAAGAACCTCATCGCGGAGCTGTTGAAGGGAAAGCCGGACGACGACTTTTACGACGCAAAAGTGTCAGTGCTATCCGAGATGATCAAGCATCACGTCAAGGAAGAAGAGCAGCCCGGCGGCATGTTTTCGCAGGCGCGCAAGGACGACATCGATTTCGAGGACCTGGGCCGTAAGATGAAGGCGCGCAAGTCTGCGCTGCTCGCCAGGATGAAGAGTTCCGGCATTCCCCTGCCTGCCACCCGATCGATGAAAGGCGTGGAGCTGGAACGAAAACCAGTCTAGGTGATCACTTAAGGCGCCGCAGAAACGAGCGGATCTTCCGCTCCGCTCGGCCTGAACTCATTCCCGCCAAGCTGCCGTCCAGAATTCGCTGCAACTGCCCGCTGCGCCACGCGTCGAATACGGCGGGATTGATGTAGGACTTACGGCAAACGGCCGGAGTATTGTTCAGCTCGTCGGCAAGGTACGAAAGTCTTTCGCGGTGAATTCTCCGCCCATTGCCTCGCGGATGTAATCGTTGACCTGTCCGGACTCGACGGGACAACGCTTGCCGTCGTCGTCGAGATACTGAAACAACTGTTGTCCCGGCAGTTCCTGGCAACGCCTCACCAGGCGCGCCAGCCGCTTGTCGTCCACGACAATCTCGTGCTGCAAACCTCCTTTGCCGCGAAACCGCAGCAGTGCCCTACCGTCGCGTACGAATTGGACATGGCGGTTTCGCAGCGTCGAAAGGCCGAAGCTGTTCTGCCGGGCGTACTCCGGATTGCCGATGCGCGCCCGGGTGCTGTCGAGCATGCTGACAATGACGGCAAGCACCTTTTCGCGAGGCAGGCCACGGAGGGCGAGGTCGCGCCGCATCCGTTGGCGGAGCTTTGGCAGTGCGCTGCCGAAATCGACCATGCGATCAAACTTGGCCTGGTCGCGGACTTCGCGCCATCGGGGATGGTGGCGGTACTGCTTGCGGCCGCGCGCGTCCCGTCCCGTAGCCTGAATATGACCTCGCGAATGCCTGCAGATCCACACGTCCCGGTACGCGGGAGGGATCGCCAGGGAAGCGATGCGCCGCAGGGCGGCCTTGTTGCGCAGTACGCCGTTGTCAGGCTTGAGGTAGACGAAACCAGAGCCGCTGCGGCGCCGCCGAAATCCCGGCTCGTCGTCGCTGACCGTCGCGGGACGCGCCTGTCGCCCCACTTGGCGGCGAGCGCGAAGGCGAGCATCCCGTTACTAGTCGAAGTATGTGAGCGCGTGGTTATAGGCGCCGACGCCGATCTCCATGCCGATCCGCCGCCCCGGCACGTCGTCGATCGGCGGGTGTATGCCGCCCCAGATCCGCGACAGGGCGCTCTGTTCCGCCGCATCGCGATAGGTCGCCCATTGCAGCGTCATGTCGACGCTCGGGCCTTCCTCGAAGACCA
>DATFGD010000326.1:0-3575 GCA_035249725.1 Burkholderiales bacterium | reverse complement strand
CAGGCTTGAAACCGAAGCGGCCGATGGTCTGGTGAATCTTGCCGCCCTCGTCCAGCACGAGCGGCCCGACGAAGCCGCGGCGCTGATCGAGAAAGCGATTCGGCTCGCCGAGCAGCGCAGCGCGCGCCGGACCCTCGCGAGAGCGCGGCTTCAGCTGGCGAACGTCCGCCACGTGCAGAACCGAAACGAAGAGTCCTTACCGCTGGTCGAGTCGGAGCTGCCTTTCCTCCGCACGAATCGGTATCGCCGTTTCGAGTTGCAGGGGCTGTCGATCAAAACACGTGTGCTGCAGAGTCTCGATCGCCTCGACGAGGCTAGCGGCTTCGCGAAAGAGGTGCTGTCGCTTGCCGAAGCGGTGAACGACGAGGCGCAGATGGCTCTGGCACAGAGCAACCTGGCCAGCGTCCTCACCGCGCTCGGTCACTATCCCGAGGCTCTCCGCCATCGACAGCGGGTTGAGGAGATTCGTACCCGCCAGGGAGACCGCGAGGCGCTCCCGTACGACATGTCTGGCCGCGCTGATGTGTTGATTCGTCTAGGTCGATTCGAGGAGGCTGATCGCCTCTTATACGAACTCGAACGTGCCGTGGAGGAAGGCACGCCTTCCTATTTGCCCGTATCCGCCCGCGTCGCGTTCCTTCGGGCACAATACCTGGCAACCCTTCTACAATGCCACCGTGTCGGGGCGCTGCTCGAACGCGTCAGAAGCGATAAACGGGCGACCGGTTCGGCGCCCTTGGTCGCACCCGCGATTGGTAGTTTCTGCGATGCACGAATGAAGCGGCCCTCGCAAGCAGTAGACAACCGTCCTTTTCGTGACGTCGATCCCACCTTCCTGCGCGAACGGCAATACTGGCGTGGCGCAGCGGCTCTCGAGCGCGGCGATGCCGCAGCCGCGCTGCACGAGGTCAAAGAGGGCCTTGCGCTGCTGGGTGCGGTATCGAATGAGGAGTTGCGCTGGCGTCTCGCAGCAGTCGGGGCCGTTGCGAGTGCTGCAAGCGGCGACGACAAGTTGGCAGCGGAAATGTTGAGTTCCGCCCGCGCCGCTCTGAATTCCGTGAAGTCGGCATGGGGACAAGAATTTGGGCCGTACGACCAGCGCCCGGATTTGCTCTATCTCAAAAAACGATCGGGGCTGACATAAACAACATATTCATGAGGAGCTGCGATGACTCAGGATTCGGACCAATCCATCCTGCAAACGTGGACAGAGAACCCCGTAGCTACCGGAGCGGCGTTGGCCGTCGGAGCTGTGATTGGCGCGGGCATCGCAGTGGGAGTTGAAGCCTTTGTCAGAGCGGGAGACGAAGCCCCTATCCGCGTGAGGAACGGCAGCGTGATTCTCGAAGTGGTTCACCCAGATCGGCATTGGAAGCAAATTGGCTCCGATGGTAAGAGGTGGCGCCTTAATAAAGGTGTCCGCACGACTGATGCGTACCAACTCTATCTGACACCTACGAACCCGGGCGATTGCGGCGGTAACGTGGGTCCGCAGGCACACATCGTCGAGTATTTTCCAGACGATCATTCCGCGCAAAACCCGGGCAAAATCACGGTTCAGACAGTCGTTACGGGGAATAAATGGAGGTCTGAGGTCACCTCCGACAGGCCGCTCGCGCTATCGGGAGACGAAAAAATGCTTACTTACGGCGGCGAGGCCAATTACATCCAGTCGCTTCGGCTGAATAATTCAGCTACGCCTCATTGCACGTTTGGTGCAAAAGATACGAACTTCAAATCCCTCCATGGGCACTGAGCTCGCGATGTATCACCGTCGTGAAATGACCGGCACCACGACTCCTGAGGGATGGCGTGCCCCGTAGTGCACCACATTGGTCGCCGAAACAGGGTGCGCGTTCGGCGACGAAAAATCCCACACGTTCGGATGGATCGTGAGCCCCTGCCGCACGCTGCCGGTGACCGCCAGCTGCAGGCGCTCACCGGCGGGCACCACGATGCTCGTGTAACCAAGGCTGATCGTCAGTTCCACTGGCGACCCCGACGGCAGTGGTGCTGGCGCCTCCGGCACTTCGGTGCTCCGATATCGTGCCCGGAGCGCACCATACGTATTCGTCACCGAATACGACGATCCGTCCGGCCGCACGGCAAGCAGCCGTGCGGTGACGTCGGTGTCCTGCGCGGTTGACGTGAACCACAAATGCGCGACGATCTGACCGGTGATCTCGATCGGCGCGGCAAGTGGCTCGGTCGTGAACTCCACGACATCGTTGCGGGCCGTGATTCCGCTCCAGTCGGGTGCGCGGTCTTGAGTTGCGACAGGCACGCGCGGCACGTTGCGCGGGTCGTACACGAATTGGGTTCGCCCCTCTGAAACAGCCGCTGTCCCGCGAACGAGCTGGTCACTGGAACCCAGATGCCAGCGTTGGTAAGACGTTCGCTCGAGCGGCCAGGTTCTCTCTTCCCGCCAACGGTTCTCTCCCATCACGAAGATGCGAACCGGCGCTTCACGCGAGAACCCGTCGTCTTTCTGTTTGAGCCAGTAATCGAAGAAACGCAGTTGCTCTGCTACGAAGTCGAACGTTGCGTTGGCCCCGTAGTCGGTGCCGTTGAAAACCGTGCGCGCGAGAGAGGGTACGCCGTGCGTCCACGGCCCCATGACGAGCCGTTGGCCGCGCCGCGCCGCCTCCGTTGCGCCGTTCGCCCGCATGCCGGTGAAGTTGCGAATGGCTCCCGGCTGACCGTACGGATCGTCGTTCCATCCGCTCAGATTGAACGCCGGTACGTGCACGCGCCCATGCTGTGCCTCGATGTCGTAGATATTCCAGTAGGAGCTGTCGATGGGATTGCGGGTCCACTCGGCCCAGTAATCGAAACCCTTCATCAGCGGGAGATCGGCGAGGGGCCGGTAATCCATCCACGGGTCTGCATTTCGCCGCCAGCCTTCGTTAATTTCCTCTGACGTCGTAAACGGGAGCCCAAGCTGGCGGCGTTCCCGCAGCTGGCGCGGCAGCAGCCATTCGATGAAGTCGGCTTCGAAAATGCCGCCGTGATAGATGAAGTGATTGCCGTGCGCAAAGGTCATCGCGGGAGAGATGGCCTTGAGACTCGCAGGCGCGCCGGGCGCGGTCATCCACTGCACCGCGCCCGGATACGACAGGCCGAACATTCCGACCTGTCCGTCGACATAGGGCATTCGCGCAACCCACTCGATCGTCTGCGCGCCGTCGGCAATCTCCTGTGCGTAGGGAACGAACCGTCCTTCGGACTTGAACTGGCCGCGCGTGTCCTGCACGACAACCACGTATCCTCGGCGCACGGCCGCCACCGTCATCGGCAACCGCGCGCTTTGCTGCGCCCCGTCTTTGTCGTAAGGCGTTCGCATCAGCAGCGCGGGGAAACGGCCCGGCTCATCGGGGCGATATACGTCGGCGTACAGCGTCGTTCCATCCTGCAGCTTCAGCGACAGGTCTCGCTCGACGATGATGTGAGGAAGCGGCGCGGCGTGAAGGCGCAGAACGGCAAGCGCGACGGCAACTGCGGCAACGATGGAGCGCCGGCCGGGCATGGAGCGGCGCAATACTATCACCGCCGCAACGGCAGGAATCAGGGACCAG
>DATFGD010000325.1:0-2350 GCA_035249725.1 Burkholderiales bacterium | reverse complement strand
TGAGGAGCGCATGCACGAGTACCGGCTCGCCTCCAGCATCGGCCGCCCGTTCGATCTATGCCTCGCGCTCGGCCGGCTGATCGTGCGCGGCATCCTGGAGGATTTTTCGCGGGTGAAGCTTGTGAGCTCGCACGGCGGCGGCGGCATCTGCGAGGTGATCGGCCGCATGGACTATGCCTACGAGTTGCAGGACGAGGCCTATTTCCTTGGCTCCTACGCGCCGATGAAGATCAAGCACAAGCCGAGCCACTATCTGAAGAAGATCTACGCCGACAGCGTCACCTACCACGCGCCGGCGGTGCGCCTGGTGCTCGATACGCTCGGGGCCGACCACGTGCTCTACGGCAGCGACGCGCCGCCGCTCACCACCCTGCGTCCGCGGGCGATCCAATTGATCCGCGATCTCGACATTCCGGAGCCGCAGCGCGAGGCGATCTTCTGGCGCAATGCGGCAAAGCTGCTGAAGCTGCCGAGCGCCTAGGGGAGACCCTTGTGGTGGCCCTTCCTGCGGGCGGTCACAAGGCCCGCCGCTACCTCGCATCACTGTTCGGATGGGCGAAAGCCCGTTCCTACTGCACCGGCCGCGAACGATCCACAGCTACGCCGCGCAGGACTACCGCCGAAATGCGCCGCGAGTTGGTGATGTCGTCGAGCGGATTGGCGTCGAGCACGATGAAGTCGGCACTCTTGCCGGCTTCCAGCGTGCCCGCATCGTTGAGCCGCAGAAACTCTGCCGAGTTCCGCGTCGCCGCCACGATGACCTGCATCGGAGTCATTCCGGCAAGCACCATGTCCGCCATCTCGTCATGCGCGCCCCACGGTCGGTTGCCGTCGGTGCCAAGCGTGATACGCACGCCCGCCGCATTGAGCTTCGCGAGGTTGCGCGCCTGAATCCCGAAGAAAGATTGCGCCTGCGGGCGATCGGTATTGGCCTTTTCCAACCGTTCGATATCTGACGCCGGCAGGCCCGCCTTCAACCAGCTCAAGTCCACCTTGACGCCGCGGTCCGGCAGGTTCGGCGTAAGGATCAGGTTCGGACGCTCCTTGAACATGGCAACCGTTTCGCCGTCGATGTCCTGGTCGCGAACGCCATGCGCGAATGCATCGAGCCCCGCGCGCATGAGCCCTTTGGCGTCCTCCATCTCGAATATATGCGCGGATACGCGCAAACCGCGCTTGTGCGCCTCATCGATGATGGCGGCATAGATTTCCGGGGTGAGCTTCTTGTACTTGCCGCCGCGCGTGTCGACCCAGATCTTGACGATGTCGACCTTCTGTGCCGCAAGCTCCTCGACCGCCTTGCGGCCCTCCGCCTCGTTGTTGATCCAGTACGGCACCGTGATGCGCCCCGGCTCCGGCATCGTAATGCCGCGGCCGGCGCTCAGAAACCGCGCGGCGCCGGGAATGGTCTCGCCACGCATGGGCAGTAGTTCGATATTGTCCGTCCCCATGCTCAAGGCCGCACTCACGCCGTAGTAGGCACGCAACTTCAGATCGCGAATGAGCCGCTCGCGCGTGGGGCTCAGGTGTACGTGCGTGTCGATCATCATCGGCATCACCGTCTTGCCCGCGAGACTCACGCGTGTGGCGCCGGCTGGCGCGCGAACGTCGGCGGCAGCTCCGGCCTGCATAATCCTGGCGCCGTCGATGACCAACGTACCGTTCTCGATCACGGTTCCGTTGCCGACGATCAGGCGCGCGCCCTCGAATACCGTAACCGTCTGCCCTTGCGCCGTGGCAAATCCGGCAAAGGTGCCTGAGGCAATGGCTAACGCAGCGAGTAGCTTCACCGGATGCATCGGTGCCTCCGTGGTGTGACCGGAAGGCGGTACGGTAACTCTTTCCGGGAACAAGCGGGAGAGGGGTAGGCACTCGGGATCGGCAACCCACGGCTTTGCTACCGCCGTTCGCACCAGCAATTTCCGCGGCGCGACATCCAAACGCCGCTCCGTGAAACCAACTCTTTGCTCCCGCGTAACACTCCTGAAACAGAGACGACCTTTGATGCAATTTCTACCATCGCGCCGAAGGGTGCGGGTTCAGCAGGGTAGTGTCATGCAGACCGCGCATGCCCTGTCCCAAAAGGACAACATCCGGCCTCAGGCCGAGTCGAACTTCGCTGACCAAGCGCTGATTGAAGCAATTGCCGACGGCGACAGGCACGCCATGCGCGCATTGTTTCTCCGGCATAGCGTACGGATTTATCGATTCGTCCTAAGTATCACCAAGCATCAGTCACTGGCAGAGGACTTGGTGAACGAGGTATTTCTCGCTGTCTGGCAGCAATCGGACAAGTTCGATGGGCGTTCGCAAGTGTCCACCTGGCTTCTGGGGATCGCTCGACTCAAGG
>DATFGD010000324.1:0-3186 GCA_035249725.1 Burkholderiales bacterium | reverse complement strand
TCCCGAATCTGATGCATGATCTCGCGAATGGCCGCGTTGTCCCGATTGATCGTCTCCGTCGTCCGCGCCGCCTGCGTCATGTAACCTCCTCCGCGCTATATCCTTCGTCCATCACGGCCGTCGCAAGCGACGCCGGCGTGACCCGGCCGGCGTCATACTCCACCTCCGCCCGCCCTGCCTGGAGGTCCACCTCCGCCCGCGACACGCCCTCCTGCGATTCCAGCGCCTGCGTGACCGCCCGTACACAGTGCTGGCACGTCATCCCACTGATCTTCAGGGTTGTCTTCGCCATGATGCTGCCACCCAATGCCAGAAACGGGCCCCGCTGGAGCCAAGTTAGGCTTCAATGGATGGAACGGACAGGTGAGGCGTTGGCACAGCCTCTGTATGTCCCGCCCTGCAATGGAACAGGAATGGTGGCTCCGCGTGGGCAGTCCGAAGCGCGGCTTCCGGTATATCGGTCTGAACGGTCGTCCGCTGACGTCATCGGCCGCGCTGAAGCGGATCCGGGCGCTGGTCATCCCGCCGGCGTGGACGGACGTGCATATCTCGCCCGACCCCGCCCGGAAGGTGCAGGTGTGGGGTCGCGATGCCGCCGGACGCAAGCAGTACCGGTACAGCGCGCATCACGTGCGCACGGTGGATCGGCGCAAATGGAAGCGGGTGTTGCACGTGGCGCGGCTGATGCCGGACCTGCGTGCGCGCACCAACCAGCACCTGCAGCGCCGTCATCTCGACCGCGAAAAGGTGATGGCGACTGTAGTGCGCCTGATGTGCCGCGCGTATTTCCGCGCGGGCAGCGAGCGCTACGCGACGGACAACAAAACGTTCGGCATCTGCACTCTCACGAAGCGTCACGTGCGCGTGGACGGGGACAACATCGTCTTCCGCTACGCCGGCAAGCGACGCAAGGACCAGCGTCAGGTCGTTGCGGATACGCCGCTCGTGGAGATCATCGAGGAGCTGCTCGAGCAGCCCGGCGCGCGCGTCTTCAAGTACCCCGCCGATCTGCACGGCCGCCGCTTCCGCCCCGTCACCGCGACCGCCGTGAACGAGTATCTGCGCACACTGCTCGGCGAAAAAGTCACTTCGAAGGATCTGCGCACATTCGGTGGCACCGTTCGCGCCGCAATGATCCTCGGCGACATCGGCCCCGCGCGCACACCCACCGAAGCGAAGCGCAATGTCGTCCTCGCCTGCAAGCTCGTCGCTGCCGATCTCGGCAACACGCCGGCAATCTGTCGCAAGGCGTACATCCATCCCGCCGTGCTCGAGGAGTACGAAACCGCCGGCCGCACCGTAGCGACCCCCCCGCGCCGCGCACGCGCTTCAGGAAAGGTTACGACGAAGGAGCCCGTGGGCTGGTATCCCGAAGAGATTCAGTTGATGAAGTTTCTGGAGCGGTATGGATGACGTATTGTCGCGGTCGGCGAAGGGCGGGAACAAACTCAATTCAATTTCAATTTCAATTTCAATTCAATTTCAAATTGGACGGATGTAATGAAAAAGCGTACTCGTCCATGTCATTTACAGCCGTCCGGTTGCCCATTACACACTGAAATGAACACACAACGGCACATTCGTTGTGTCCGCTACATCCGTCCATTTGAAAGTCAAATACGGCCGACCACCGCCATAGGCGGTGGCTTGGGGGCAGCCCGTTGGGCTCCCGCTTAACGTTCTGGAAATAGGTCGAAGCCCTTCTGGTACTCTTCGTCCTCTTTCTCGCGTTCTTCCTGGTGCCGGACGTACCGTCTCACGATTTCGGCATCAACACCGAACGTGGTCACGAAATATCCGCGTGCCCAGAAGTGATTCCCCCAGTACGGCTTCTTCTTCAACCCCGGATAGCTCCTGAACAGCTTGATCGCCAACTTGCCCTTCAAGAACCCGACAAACGTCGACACCGAGATCTTCGGTGGTATCGAGCACGCCAAGTGTACATGGTCTGACTGCACCGAAAGCTCCAACACCTCGACATCGCGCCACGCACAGA
This sequence comes from Burkholderiales bacterium, assembly GCA_035249725.1. GTDB lineage: Bacteria > Pseudomonadota > Gammaproteobacteria > Burkholderiales > SG8-41 > DSOT01. The sequence goes on along the minus strand of DATFGD010000324.1, from coordinate 1,190 downwards.
GCGTCCTGATATCGCGCTCCACACGCTCGGCTATCTCACCGGTCAACACGCGGTATCTGTATTTCGGTACAAAGACAACGTGATAGTCGCACCGATAGATCGCGTGGGCGAGTTTCCGATATTTGCTCATTCTCCAACGTACTTCGCCCTGCAACGCGCCAGCTATGGGCTCAGCCCGAACTGTACATAACCACCGTCAAAGACGGTGGATTCTTATGTCCGATTGAAATTGAAATTGAATTGAATCCGTTCCCGCCGTAGTCGTGCGTCGTCAGTGCGCCTGCTGCAGCAACGCCGCGGTTTCTCCGCGATCCAGCGGCAGCGAGAACAGGAATCCCTGCGCGAAGCGGAGTCCGAGTGTGCGCAGCTGATCCAGTTGCTCGGGCGTTTCCACTCCTTCTGCGACCGCGTCGATGGCCATGCTGCGGCCGAGGGCGACGATCGTCTGCACGATCTCGCGGCCCTCGCCGCCCGGGTGCAGCTGATCGATGAGGGAGCGGTCGATCTTGAGCATCGAGATCTTCATGTCGCGCAGCTGGCGCAGCGAGGTGAGGCCAGTACCGAAGTCGTCGATGCAGATCTGGATGCCGCGCGAGCGGAGCTTGCGCACGAGCTCGACTGTCACCTGCGAGTCGCGCATCATGATGGCTTCCGTGAGATCGAGCCGGAGGCACTTCGGGTTGAGCTGCGTGTCGCGGAGGATCTCATCGATCGTCGTGACCAGCCCCGGATGCACGAACTGTTTCGCGGAGAGGTTCACGCTCATGCTGAGGCTGAATGCGGCATCCGGGAACTCGAGCTGCCACGCCTTCAGCTGACGGCAGGCCTCGCGCAACACCCACCAGCCGATCTCGACGATGAGGCCCGTCTGCTCCGCGAGCGGCATGAAGTCGCTGGGCAGGAGGATGCCTCGCTCGGGGTGCGCCCAACGCAGCAGGGCCTCGAGTCCCGTGACCGCGCCGCGCTCCAGCTCCACCACGGGGTGGTAGTGCACCGCGAGCTGGTCGCGTGACATGGCTGCGCGCAGCTCTTTCTCCAGCTGCCGCTGTTGCGTCGCGCGCTGCTGCATGTCCACGTCGAACATCACATACGCGTTGCGGCCGTTCTGCTTCGCGCGGTACATCGCGGTGTCGGCATCGTGGATCAGCTCCTCGGCGCGCTCGTAGCCCGTCATGCTCATGGCAATGCCG
>DATFGD010000323.1:0-7330 GCA_035249725.1 Burkholderiales bacterium | reverse complement strand
CGCAAGTTTACTTGAAACGCGAGGATCTCAACCATACCGGCGCGCACAAGATCAATAACGTGATCGGCCAGGCGCTGCTCGCGCGGCGCATGGGCAAGCGGCGCGTCATCGCGGAGACCGGCGCCGGCATGCACGGTGTCGCCGCGGCGACGATCGCGGCCCGCTACGGCATGGAATGCGTGGTGTATATGGGCGCCGAGGACGTCAAACGCCAGATCCAGAACGTGTATCGCATGAAGCTGCTCGGCGCGACCGTCGTGCCGGTGGAGAGCGGATCGAAGACGCTCAAGGATGCGCTCAACGAAGCGATGCGCGACTGGGTGACCAACGTCGAGAACACGTTCTACATCATCGGCACCGTCGCCGGTCCGCACCCGTATCCCATGATGGTGCGCGACTTCCAGTCGGTGATCGGCCGCGAAGCGCGCGAGCAGATGCCGCAACTCGCGGGCCGGCAGCCGGATGCCGTGCTCGCGTGCGTGGGCGGCGGTTCGAACGCGATCGGCATCTTCTATCCCTATATACCGGACGAAGCGGTGCGCCTGATCGGCATCGAAGCGGCGGGCCATGGACTGGAAAGCGGCAAGCACGCGGCGACGCTCTGCACCGGCAAAGCGGGCGTGCTCCACGGCAATCGGACGTATCTGCTTCAGGACGAGAACGGCCAGATCATCGAGACGCATTCGATTTCGGCCGGACTCGACTATCCCGGCGTCGGCCCCGAACACGCGTGGTTGAAGGACAGCGGCCGTGCCGAGTACGTCGCAGTCACCGACGATGAAGCGCTGCAGGCGTTTCACAACCTGTGCCGGCTCGAAGGCATCATCCCGGCGCTCGAATCGTGCCACGCGCTCGCCTACGCCGCGAAGATGGCGCCGCGCATGAAGAAAGACGAGATCCTCCTCGTCAATCTCTCGGGGCGCGGCGACAAGGACATGCATACCGTCGCCGAAAAATCCGGCATTCGATTCTGATCATGTCGCGAATCGCCGCCACCTTCGAAAGACTCAAGCAGCAGGGCAGGAAGGCGCTGATTCCATTCATCACCGCAGGCGATCCCGATCCGGCGCTCGCCGTGCCGCTGATGCACGCGCTCGTCGCCGGCGGCGCAGACGTGATCGAGCTCGGCGTGCCCTTCTCCGATCCGATGGCGGATGGCCCGGTGATCCAGCGCTCGAGCGAGCGCGCGCTCAAGCACGGCGTATCGCTCAAGAGCGTCTTCGGTTACGTCTCCGAATTTCGCAGGAAGGACACGACGACGCCGGTGGTGCTCTTCGGATACGCCAATCCCATCGAAGCGATGGGCGTCGAGCGCTTTGCCGATGCAGCGCAGGCGGCAGACGTCGACGGCGTGCTCGTCGTGGACTATCCGCCCGAGGAAGCGCACCAACTCGTCGAATTGCTCCAAGCGCGCAAGCTCGATACCGTTTTTCTGTTGTCGCCCACGACTGATGAAGCGCGGCTGAAGCAGGTCGTCGCGCTCGGCCGCGGATATCTCTATTACGTGTCGCTGAGAGGCGTTACCGGCGCCGCGCACATCGATCTTGATGACGTTGCGGCGCGCATCGCGCGCATCCGGAGCGTTACCCGGTTACCGGTGGGCGTCGGTTTCGGTATCCGCGATCCGGAAACCGCAAGGCGCATCGCCAGCGTCGCCGATGCGGTGATCATCGGCAGCCGGCTCGTGCAGGAAATCGAGAATGCGCGCCCCGAGCAGGTCGTCTCCAAGGTGACGGCTTTTCTGTCCGGCGTGCGCACCGCAATGGATACCATCGCGCGGGAGCCCGTAGCATGAGCTGGCTGCAGAAACTGCTGCCGCCGCGGATCAAGCGCGAGGGCAGCCCGCGCAAGACGGTACCCGAGGGACTGTGGAGCAAGTGCGAATCGTGCGAGGCGGTGCTTTATCGCGCAGACCTCGAGAAGAATCTGTATGTCTGTCCGAAATGCAATCACCACAAACGCGTTTCGGCGCGCGAGCGGCTCGACTGGCTGCTCGACCTGGAAGGGCGCTACGAGATCGGCGCAGAAGTCCTGCCGGTCGATACGCTCAAGTTCAAGGACAGCCGGCGTTACACCGAAAGGCTGGAAGAGGCGCGCGGCGAAACCTCGGAAGAGGACGCGCTGGTCGCGATGCAGGGCAGCATCAAGGCGCTGCCGGTGGTCGCCGCCGCCTTCGAGTTCGGATTTCTCGGCGGCTCGATGGGATCCGTGGTCGGTGAGCGCTACACGCGGGCGGTGCAGGTCTGTGTCGAGCAGCGCCTGCCGTTCATCTGTTTCACCGCGACCGGCGGCGCGCGCATGCAGGAGGGACTGCTATCGCTCATGCAGATGGCGAAGACCTGCGCGGCGCTCACGCGGCTCTCGCACGAGCGCCTGCCGTTCATCTCGGTGCTGACCGATCCCACCATGGGTGGCGTCTCGGCGAGCTTCGCCATGATCGGCGACGTCGTTGTGGCCGAGCCCGGTGCGCTCATCGGTTTTGCCGGGCCGCGCGTCATCGAGCAGACGGTGCGCGAGACCCTGCCGGAAGGCTTCCAGCGCGCCGAATTCCTGCTCGAGCACGGCGCCGTCGACATGATCGTCGATCGGCGCCAGATGCGCGACAAGCTTTCGACGCTCATCACGCTGCTCCTCAAGCTGCCGGCCGCCGCTTGAGCGGCGCCGACATGCTGCGCATGCGCTGCATCGATTGCCGGCGCATCCCGAGTTTTCCAGTATGACCCGCGACGCTGCGCGCCCGCGACTCACCACGCTCGAAGAATGGCTTCGGTACATCGAGCGTGTACATCCCCAGGGGATCGCGATGGGACTGGAGCGCGTCCTTGCAGTTAAGGAATCGCTCCGTCCCGATCCCGGTTTTGTGGTGGTCACAGTAGGGGGCACCAACGGCAAAGGTTCAGCGTGCGCGATGCTGGAAGCCATCCTGCATCACGCCGGCTACAAGGTCGGGTGCTACACCTCACCGCATCTGGTGCGCTACAACGAGCGCGTGCGCATCGCTCGGCGCGAAGTGGATGACGCAGATCTCGTGCGCGCTTTTGAAGCCGTCGAAGAAGCGCGCAATGACAACGCGCTGACCTACTTCGAGTTCGGCACCTTGGCCGCGGTGTGGCTCTTCGCGGAAGCGCGCGTCGATGTCGCGATCCTGGAAGTCGGACTCGGCGGGCGGCTGGATGCGGTGAATGCTTTCGACTCAGATTGCGCAATCGTGATGAGCATCGCGCTCGATCACATGGACTATCTCGGCCCGACGCGCGAATCTATCGGCTACGAGAAGGCAGGCATCTTTCGTAGAGGGCGCCCCGCGATCTGCGCCGATCCGGATCCGCCGCAAAGCTTGCGCCGTCATGCGAAAGTGCTCGGCGCGCCTCTACTCGTGCGCAATGCTGATTTCCGCTACTCGGCTCAACCCTTGCAGTGGCGCTATGACGGGCCACAGGGCAGCAAGCACGGGCTGCCGCATCCCGTGCTGCGCGGCGCGCACCAGCTCGCCAATGCGAGCGCCTGTCTGGCGGCGCTCGACACCTTGCGCGCGCGTTTGCCGGTCAGCATGGACGATATCCGATCCGGTCTGCTCGAGGCCGAGACGCCGGGCCGCTTTCAGGTCCTGCCCGGGCGCCCGATGGTCATTTTCGACGTGGCCCACAACCCGGCTGCCGCCGAAGCGCTTGCGGCAACACTTCTTCAATTGGGCCGGAGCGGGTGCACGTTCGCCGTCTTCGCGATGCTGCGCGACAAGGACATTGCCGGTGTGATCGGCGCCGTCGAATCGTGTATCGACTGCTGGTTTGTCGCAGGGATCGACGCGCCGCGCGGCGCGGATGCTGCCTTATTGGAGCAGACATTACTGCGAATGAACGTGCGCGGTGCGGTAAAGGCTTGCGCAACGATCGCGGAGTCATACACGCAAGCCTGTGATGTGGCGGTGCAAAATGATAAAATTCTCGTGTTCGGATCGTTTTACACGGTCGCTGCGGTGATCGAAGCGCGCAAGGCGCGCCGATCGCCCATCCACCCGTGAAAACGGCCTGCGGATCAGACGCTTCGAGTGTGAACATGGTTTGATGTAGATGGCGAGACCGATCAGCGACGAGGAACTGAAGCTCAGGAAGCGCGCACGCCGGCGGCTGATCGGTGCCATCGTGATCGTCACCGCAGTCGTGGTGGCGCTCCCCATGGTGCTCGATAACGAGCCCAAGCCGCTCAGCCAGGATATCGATATTCGGATTCCATCCCCCGAATCCGCCCCTCCGTTTACCTCTAAAGTCGTCCCGGTCCCGGATACGTCTTCGGCGCCTGCCAACATGGCCAAGCCGGTACCCGTACCGGAGGCGAAGCCCGACGCGTCTGCACCTGCACAACCGAGCGTCCAGGCGAAATCGCAAACCACACCGCCTCCTCAGGACGCCAAGCCGGCGGCGAAGCCCGAGAAACCCACGACAACGGCGAAAGTGGAACCGCCCGCGGCCAGGACGCCGGCACAACCCGGGCAGTACGTGGTACAAGTCGTTGCACTGTCCGACGCGGCAAAAGCGAAACAGATGCAGCAGGCGATACTCAAAACCGGCGTCAAGGCCTATACCGAGGTCGTGAAGACGGCGCGCGGCGACGTGACGCGGGTGTGCGCCGGTCCCTATGCGACGCGCGATGCAGCGGAAAAAGCGCAACAGAAACTCAAGGGCGCAGGATTTGACGGAAAGGTCGTGCCCGCCCGATGACGCCCTTCGACTACGCTGTTCTGGTTATCGTGGCCGTTTCGATACTGATCAGCGTAATCCGGGGGCTGGTGCGGGAAGTGCTGGCATTGCTGGCATGGGTCGCCGCGTTTGCGGTGGCGACGCTGTTCGGCGCCGACGTCGCAGCGTGGATGCCGCAGGCGATACCGACCGAGGAGCTGCGTCTGCTGACCGGATTCCTGATCGTGTTCGTGGGCGTGCTGCTCGTCATGAGCCTGGCGGCGATGGCGATCTCCCGCCTCGTGAAGCGCGCAGGCCTGGGGGTGGAAGACCGGATGTTCGGCATGCTGTTTGGTCTCGCACGCGGCGGGCTGATCGTCCTCGTCCTGGTGCTGCTCGCCGGGTTGACGACGCTGCCGCGCGATCCGCTGTGGCGTAACGCGATGCTGAGTTCGCCGCTCGAATCGCTGGCGCTGTACGTGAAGGCATGGTTGCCGGGAGACTTGTCCCGGCGCATCAAATACGACTGAGGACGCGCGATGTGCGGCATACTGGGTGTGGTGGCAAAGGGTCCGGTCAACCAGATCCTCTATGACGGCCTGCTGGTGCTTCAGCATCGCGGGCAGGACGCCGCGGGCATCGTCACCGCCGAGGGCCCCAGCTTTCACATGCACAAGGGCGGCGGCATGGTGCGCGATGTGTTCCGCACCCGGAACATGCGCGAACTCGTGGGGCATGCCGGCATCGCGCATACGCGCTACCCGACCGCCGGCTCGGCGTGGTCGGCAGCGGAATCGCAGCCGCTCTACGTCAACTCGCCTTTCGGCATCGTGCTCGGGCACAACGGCAACCTGACCAACGCCGAGCAACTGAAGACCGAGCTGTACCGGCAGGACCTGCGCCACGTCAACACCAATTCCGACTCCGAGGTGCTGCTCAACGTGCTCGCGCACGAACTGCACGAGAACGCGACCAATTCCAAGCTCGACCCTGCAACGATCTTTGCTGCCGTATCGGGCGTGCATCGCCGCTGTCGCGGGGCCTATGCGGTGGTGGCGATGATCGCGGGCTACGGCCTTCTCGCCTTCCGCGATCCTTACGGCATCCGGCCGCTCGTATTCGGCCGCATGGACACCGGCCACGGCTACGAATATCAGGTTGCCTCCGAGAGCGTTGCGCTCGATACGCTCGGCTTCGAGCTGGTGCGCGACGTCGCGCCCGGCGAGGCGATCTTCATCGATCTGGACGGCAACTTCTATAGCCGTCAGTGTGCGTCCAAGGTCTCGCTCAACCCTTGCATATTCGAGTTCGTCTATCTGGCACGACCGGATTCGGTGATCGACGGCATCTCGGTGTACGAAACGCGGCTCAGGATGGGCGAGAGCCTGGCCGACAAGATCAAGCGCCAGTACGCACACCTCGAAATCGACGTGGTGATTCCAATTCCCGATTCGAGCCGCCCGTCGGCGATGGAGCTGTCGAAGCGGCTCAATCTCCCGTATCGCGAAGGCTTCATCAAAAACCGCTATATCGGGCGCACCTTCATCATGCCGGGCCAGTCGATCCGCAGACGGTCCGTGCGCCAGAAGCTGAACGCCATCGCGATGGAGTTCAAGGGCAAGAATGTGCTGTTGGTGGACGATTCCATCGTGCGCGGCAATACCAGCAGCGAGATCGTGCAGATGGCGCGCGATTCGGGTGCGCGCAAGGTCTTCTTCGCCTCTGCCGCACCGCCCGTGCGTTTCCCCAACGTCTATGGGATCGACATGCCGACGCGCGATGAGCTGATCGCGAATGGCCGCACCGAGGCGCAGGTTGCCGCGCTGATCGGCGCGGATGAACTCATCTATCAGGACCTCGACGCGCTCACCGCCGCCGTGCGCAGCGTGAATCCGAAGGTCAAGCACTTCGAGGATTCGTGCTTCAGCGGCCACTACGTCACGGGCGACGTGACACGCGAGTATCTCGACGTGGTCGAAGCGCAGCGCCGCGACGGCGCAAAGCAGGCCGACCTCGCCGCCGCTGCGGCCGCACAGCTCGATCTCGGACTGGAACTCGTCGACTAGTGTCCTGATTGCGCTGTTCGTTGGAGATATCCAGTGGCCCGTTCGCCCCGAGCGCGTCGAAGGGTCCCTGCGAACGGGCCGTTCATGCTTCGACAGGCTAAGCACGAACGGCCTTTGCATTGTCGTGCACTTGTTGACTAAGGCGAGTGCCGCGGGTTAATCTTCCCGTGCGCCGATTTGATGATCAGCTTGCGGGCGCCGCCGGCACCACCGGACGTTTAAACAAATACGGCTAAAGCGAGTGCGAACCCGTTTTTAGCGAAAGCTGAAACGGGTTTTTTGCTTTCTGGAGAGATCAATGACCGACAAATATCAGTTGGAAACGCTCGCCGTGCGCGCCGGCATCGAGCGCAGCCAGTTCGGCGAGCATTCGGAAGCGCTGTATCTCACCTCGAGCTTCGTGTTCAAGTCCGCCGCGCAGGCGGCGGCACGCTTCGGCAACAAAGAGCCGGGCAACATCTATTCGCGCTTCACGAATCCCACCGTATCGGTATTCGAGCAGCGGCTCGCAGCGCTGGAAGGCGCCGAATGCTGCGTCTCGACCGCTTCGGGGATGTCCGCGATCCTTGCCTGCGTCATGGGGCTCGG
>DATFGD010000322.1:0-7547 GCA_035249725.1 Burkholderiales bacterium | reverse complement strand
CCCGCTTCAACGGCTTCCGGATCGCGGTCCAGCGCGATCAGTCGTCCCCGGCTTCCCAGCCGGGCCAGAATTGCCCGGCTGTGTCCGCCACGCCCAAACGTACAGTCCACATAAACGCCTTCTGCACGCACCTTCAGTTCTTCTACCGCCCGCTCCAGCAAAACCGGGGTATGTGAGCCCACGCTCACAAGGAGAAACCCTCCAGTTCGGGTGGAAGCCCGCCCGCGCCGAGGCGGCCGGCGCCCTCGATGAACTGCTCCCAGCTCTCTTTGTTCCACAATTCGAATTTCTTGCCCTGTCCGACCAGTACGACGCTTTTGTCGAGTTGCGCGTACTGACGCAAAGCGGGCGAAATGAGCACGCGGCCGGCGCCGTCCATATCGACATCGACCGCGAAACCGATCAAGCGTCGCTGCAGATCGCGCACCCGCGAGTCGAGATTCGATAGGCCTTCGAGTTTTTGCTGGATGAGTTCCCAATCCGGTAGCGGATAGACGAGCAGACACCGGTCGGCGTCGGCTGTAATGACGAGATGGCCGGCACACCGTTCGAGCAGCGTGTCACGGTGTCGCGCCGGCACCGCGAGCCTGCCCTTGCTGTCCAGATTGAGTTGCGCGACGCCGCGAAACACAAGTCCCCCTTTGGCAGAGCGGGCACGTTCGACGCTCGAACAAGGTGCCTCTCCCACTTTCTACCACTTCTACCCACTATATTTAAAGAAGAACGGCCGGTCAAGCGCCGCTGGGGCGTTTTCTTTTTGTCGGACAAAGACTTATGTGGGGGAATTCACGTTGAAACCAGCCGCTTTTGGAACTTGAAATCACTTCTGAAACATGGTATTAAATTTTTAATCAAAAGTGATTTATTAAGAATGGCGGCCGTCGGCGGTGGCGGTGAACGACAAAACCGCATGTTGCGGTACCGCAACATGGGTCTTCGGTAATTAGGAGAGAAGCTGGCCGATAAGCCGGGTTCTGTAGGAGCTAGAATGCTCCCGACAGCCATTCCTCTAGGCCCTGAGTTGCTCCAGGGCTCAAGCCACCTACCCGCAAGCTCGGCGGGTCGCGTCGTCGCTTGCCTATTTGGTGTTGCTCCGGGTGGAGGTTGCCGCGTTTCACCCTGCCGCACGCCGCGCTCAGGAGCGGATGCGTTACCGCACCCTCTCCATTTTTTCGAGACTTTGCCGCCTTGCGGCGGCGAAGTTCGAAGCACGGCACGCGGCAGACTCGTCTCTGTGGCCCTGTTCCTCGCCTCACGGCGGACGGCCGTTAACCGTCACCCTACCCTATGGAGCCCGGACTTTCCTCTCCGTATCCGTGGATACGCAGCGGCTGTCTGGCCAGCTTCAGTGCTTATTTTACCAGCGCACCGCCACCGCCGAGCCGAACTTCGTGCCGGCGCAAGTTTCGAAGCATAAGAGACTCCCTCGTAACGGGATGGAGGATCGTATGCTGACCAGACGCCGGCTTTACTTTGTGCTGCCCGACCTCGCGAGCGCGCGCGACATGATGAACGAGCTGCTGCTCGCGCGCATCGAGGAGCGGCGCGTGCACTTTCTCGCCAACCGCGGCACGCTGCCGCCGGAGTTGCCGGAAGCGACCGTGCTGCAAAAGACCGACATCGTGCACGGTGCGCAACTCGGTGTGGTGATCGGCGGCGTGGCCGGCACGGTAGGAGGGTTGCTCGTCGTGTTCTTTCCGCCCGGCGGCGCGCCGCTGCAACTCGTCACGGTGCTCATTGCAGCATTGCTCGGTGCGTTGTTCGGTGCGTGGGCCTCAAGCCTCGCCGCGAGCGCGGTGCCGAACTCGCAGCTTGCGCGTTTCGCGCCCGATCTGGCGCGAGGAAAAGTGCTGATGATGGTGGATGTTTCGATGCGGCGTATCGGCGAGATCAGCGAGCTCGTGAGGCGCCGCCATCCCGAAGCCGTAGCGAGCGGCTTCGAACCGACCGTCGTCTTTCCGTAAAGGCCGTTCAGCGCCTGCGCGCAGCAAGCGCGCGGGCCGCGGCAAGCACGCGCTGCAGGTTTTGGTCGCGCACGCCCAATTCGCGCAGATGGGCGACGGTACGCGCAACGTACTCCAGATTCGCGCCACGCATTCCGCAACAGTTCGCAACGCGTTCGGCCGTCTCGCGCACAGAGAGACGGCCGGTGTATGCGCTGTGTCCCGGATCGGCGATGAAAACGAGTGCGCGCACGTCCCGGTCCGGCAGCCGCGCACGCACGAGCCGTGGTCGATAAACATGGCGCCGCATCTCCCGCGCCCAAAGCACGTCCATCGTGGCGCTCACGTCAGCCTTCGCGAGCAGAAATGCTATGCCGCGGCATGCGCCACCGCGATCGAGCCCGAGCACGAGTCCCGGGCGTTCGGGCGTTCCCCGCCAGCGATTGGAAGAAATGCACAAAGCACGGTGGTAACCGTAGACCAGCGCCGGCGCCCACTCCACGTAAGGGAAGCCCGGGTCCCACATCAGCGAGCCATAGCCAAAGATCCATAATTCGCCAGGCGGCAGCGCGAAGTGCCGGCCGTGCACGGCGCGCGTTGGAAAAGGCGCCGCTGTAACGTTCGCTTCGTGTCCGGCGTGGCGCGCGATTATGCGAGCCTCCAGCGCACGCAGTCACCGGCGCGAAACGCCACCAGCCGGTCGGGGCCGAAAGGCATGTCGGCGGGCACGCGCCACGCCTCTTCGACGAGCTTGAGGGTGCCGGTATTGCGCGGCAACGCATAAAAATCCGCGCCAAAACCGCTCGTAAAATTCTCGAGGCGACTCAGTGCCCCCGCCGCCGCGAACACCTCGGCATACAGTTCGATGGCAGCATGCGCGGTATAGAGGCCGGCGCAGCCGCAATCCGTTTCCTTGGTATGGCGCGCATGCGGAGCGCTGTCCGTCCCAAGAAAAAATTTCGGATTTCCGCTTATCGCCGCTTCGACCAGCGCCCGCCGGTGCGCCTCACGCTTGAGCACGGGCAGGCAGTAGTGATGCGGCCGCACGCCCCCCGTGAACAGCGCATTGCGATTGAGCAGCAAATGATGTGCGGTGATCGTCGCCGCGACGCGCTCGGATGCCGCTTCCACGAACTGCACCGCCTCGCGTGTCGTAATATGCTCGACCACGACGCGCAGTCGCGCAAATCGCTCCAGGAGCGGCGCCAGCACGCGTTCGAGAAAGACGCGTTCGCGATCGAAGACGTCCACATCGGCATCGGTTACTTCGCCGTGGACGAGCAACGGCATACCGCACCGTTCCATGGCTTCGATTACGCCGTGGCATCGGGTCAGATCGGTCACTCCGGATTCGGAATGCGTGGTCGCTCCGGCGGGGTAGTATTTCACCGCGTGCACCATGCCGCTCGCCTTGGCTCGTGCGATTTCTTCGGGCCGCGTATTGTCCGTGAGATAGAGCGTCATCAGCGGCTCGAATGCCGCGCCGCGTGGAAGCGACGCGATGATGCGATCGCGATAGCGCAACGCGAGCTCGGTGGTGGTAATCGGCGGCTTCAGGTTCGGCATTACGATTGCGCGTGCAAAACGGCGGGCGCTGTCGGAAACGACCGCGCTCATGTGCGCGCCATCACGCAGATGCAGGTGCCAGTCGTCGGGACGAAGAAGGGTGATTTGCCGCATTCCGATCAATTGCCTCGTCCAGACTTCAACTGCAGCGCGAGCTCGTACAGGCGGTTGCGCTTCGCACCCGTGATGCGCGTTGCAAGCGTGACCGCCTGCTTCAGCGGCAGCGCGGTGAGCAGGATCTCGAGCGTGTGCCGCGCCTCTTCATCGCGCCCGGCAACCGGGGCCGCACCCTCGACGACCAACACGAACTCGCCCTTGCGCCGGTGCTCATCCTTTTCGAGCCAGCTTGACGCCTCCTTGAGGGCACACGCATGAACCGTTTCGAACAGCTTGGTCAGCTCGCGTGCGATGACGACGCGGCGCGTCACACCGAGCATCGCCGCAATATCGTTGATGCTCTCGATGATGCGATGGGGCGCCTCGAAAAATACGAGCGCAAAAGGGTAAGCCGCAAGCCCCGCGAGTTCGTTGCGGCGTTCCACGGCACGCGCCGGTAGAAAACCGTAAAAAAGAAAGTGACGAGCAGCAACACCCGAGACTGATAATGCCGCAACGGGCGCACTTGCTCCCGGAACAGGACTTACCGTGTATCCAGCGCTATGCGCCGCCGCGATCAAGCGCGCACCGGGGTCCGAGATACCGGGCGTTCCTGCATCGCTCACAAGCGCGACGGACTTGCCCTGCGCCAACAGTGCAAGCAGCGGCGCTGCGGCACGTTTCTCGTTGTGCCCGTGTAGCGCGGTAAGTTTCGAGGCGATGCCGTAGTGCTGAAGTAATTTCGCGGTGACCCGCGTATCCTCTGCCGCGATGACGGCAACCTGCTTCAGCACATCGAGCCCCCGCAAAGTGATATCGCGCAAATTCCCTATCGGGGTGCCCACTACATATAATGTTCCTTTCGGTTCCCCGTCGGTGCTGTGATGCGCTGCGGCGTGCTCCATCGTTGGTTATTGAGCTGGTCGGTTACGGCACTACTATACGGAGGTGCAGCGGCGTTCGCCAGCGAGGCGCCGCCGACCATCACGGCGCCTGCAGCGCCCGGGGGGTTGCCTGCCGCACGTCCGCTCGAACCGGCCGTCCCGCATATCGCGCTGCTCATGCCGGCGAGTTCTGGCGCGCTCGGCCGCGCTGCCGATGCGGTCCAGCGCGGTTTCATGGCGGCTGCGAAGATCCAGGGCAGCACGCCGTTACCGGTTCGCGTGTATACGGCCGCCGAACATCCCGAAAGCGCGGTACTCGAGTACCGCCGCGCGATGACGAACGGTGCACGGCTCGTCGTCGGTCCGCTCACGCGCGACGCGGTCACGTCGCTCGCGTCGAGCGGACGCATCGCCGTGCCGACGCTCGCGCTCAACGTGCCGGACGGCGAGTATCCCTTACCGCCGAACTTCTACATTCTGAGCCTGCATATGGAGGCGGAAGTAAGCCAGGTCGCTCGGCTCGCGATCGATGAAGGCCGCTACACCGCAGTAACCGTGAGCGGCGACACGCCGCTTTTACGTCGCATCCATCAGGCTTTCGTCGAAGCGTTCATCCGGCTCGGCGGCAAGGTAGTCGCTGAGCACGAGTTCGCCTCCGAGCCCGCCGCATTAAGCGGCATGCGTAAATCGATCCTTCAGGGCATGCCGGACATGGCCTTTCTCGCGCTCGATTTTGCACAGGCGCGGCTCGTGCGGCCGTATCTCGGTGCGCTGCCGATATACGCCACCTCTCAGGTTCATCCCGGGCACGCAAAGCCGCTCGCCGGTTTCGATCTCGCGAGCGTGCGTTTTCTCGACATGCCATGGCTGCTGCAGCCCGACCACCCCGCGGTAATGGTTTATCCGCGACCCGCCTTGAGCGATCCGCTCGATTTCGAACGCCTCTATGCGCTCGGCATCGACGCGTTTCGCCTTGCAGTGGCGCTCCTCAAGGGGGAGGCTGACGTCCCGCTGGACGGTGTTACGGGACACCTGCGTCTGGGGCCGGATCAGCGCTACGTGCGGGAACTGACCGGCGCGCAGTTCGCCGAGGGCCAATTGAAGACCTTCGCCGGCAAGCGATGAACCGGAAGGGCGAGCCCGGCGAAGCGCTAGCCGCGACCTTCCTGCGTGCGCAGGGCCTCGTCATATCGGAACGCAATTACCGCTGCCGCTTCGGGGAAATCGATCTCATCGCGCGCGACGGGGCAACGCTGGTCTTCGTCGAAGTGAGACAGCGGCGCACCGAGGGATTTGGCGGCGTGGCCGAAAGCATCACTGCGGCCAAGCGCGCGCGGCTCGTGGCTGCGGCGCGCCATTATCTTGCCCGGCACCGCAGCGTCCCGCCATGCCGCTTCGACGCGGTGCTGATCCGTGGCGAGCCGCCGAACATCGAATGGATCCGCAACGCATTCGGCGAATGATTGGGAGAACGAGATCACTGCTGTACAATAGCGGCCAGTTCAAGGGAGCGAAATGGATCTGATCAGCCGGATCAGCGAAAATTTTTCCGAGAGCGCGCATCTCAAATTGCAGAGCATGGATGCTCTTGCCGGTCCGATTGCGGCGGCCGCGAGACGCATGGTGCAGTGTTTGAAGAATGACGGGAAGATACTTGCCTGCGGCAACGGGGGATCGGCGGCTGACTGCCAGCACTTTTCCGCAGAACTGCTGAATCGTTTCGAAATGGAGCGTCCCGGGCTCGCCGCCATCGCACTGACGACCGACACTTCGACCCTCACCTCGATCGCAAACGATTACGATTACGAACAGATTTTCGCGCGCCAGGTGCGCGCACTCGGCAATGTCAAAGACCTGCTGGTCGCGATCTCCACGAGCGGCAATTCCCGCAACGTGATCGCCGGCATCGACGCCGCACACGAGTCCCAGATGGGGGTTGTCGCGCTGACCGGCAGAAACGGCGGCAAGATCGCCGAAGTTTTGCAGCCGTCGGATGTTCACATCTGCGTTCCGGCGACGAGTACCGCGCGCATCCAGGAAGTGCATCTGCTCACGCTGCACTGCCTCTGCGATGCCATCGATTGTCTGCTATTGGGAGTCGAATAACATGCAACGCCTCGTGTTTGCTTTACTGGTCGTCGTCCCGCTGTTGAACGGGTGTGCGCCGCTGGTGGTGGGCGGCGCAGCGGCAACCGGCGTCGTGATGGCCGAGGACAGGCGCACAGTCGGCACCATCACTGAAGACCAGGCGATCGAACTGAAGGCGTCGAATCGCATCGGCGACCGGACCAAGAACGGACACGTCAGCGTGACCAGTTACAACCGCATGGTGCTCCTCACCGGCGAAGTGCCCGATGCCGCGGCCAAGGCCGCCGCCGACAAAGCAGCACAGTCCGTGGAAAATGTCCGGAGCGTCTTGAACGAACTGGCGGTCGGTCCGAACAGCGCCCTTTCCGCGCGCGCAAACGATAGCTATCTCACGTCGCTGGTCAAGGCGCGTTTCGTCGATGCCCAGCGTTTCAATCCCGTGCACGTCAAGGTGGTCACCGAAGCCAGCGTCGTGTATCTCATGGGTTTGGTGACGCGCAAGGAAGCGGATGCGGCGACCGAGATTGCGCGGACGACGCGCGGTGTGCGCCGGGTCGTGCGGGTCTTCGAATATCTGGACTGAGCACATCGGGCGGTGAAACCGCGTCGCCCTTTGGCTTCTTTCGCTCTCTAGCGACGCGCGTGCCACCGCCGGATTTCGAGAGCAAGATCTGCGCACCGGGTGCGCTCGCTGCCCGACTGCACCAAATCGCCCGACCGCTCGTATTTACGAACGGCGTATTCGACATCCTGCACCGCGGCCACGTCACGTGCCTTGCACGGGCACGCGCGCTCGGCGCGAGCCTCGTCGTTGCGCTCAATACCGACGCATCCGCAAAGCGCCTGGCCAAGGGACCGGAACGTCCGATCAATCCGCTTCAGGACCGGCTCGCGGTCATCGCCGCGCTCGAGGCGGTAAGCCTCGCAACCTGGTTCGACGAAGATACGCCGCTGCAGCTCATACTCGGCA
>DATFGD010000321.1:0-5192 GCA_035249725.1 Burkholderiales bacterium | reverse complement strand
TTGTCCGGCGTAAACGGTACCGAGCGCATCCGCGCGCCGACCGCATCGTAGATCGCATTGGCGATGGCAGAGGGCACCACCGCGGCTGCCGGCTCGCCCGCACCCCATGGTCGCTCGTTCGGCCGGTCGATGAGGTCGATCACTACTTCGGGGACGTCCGGGAAGGTGAGGATGGGATAGCTTTTCCAATCGAGGCTCGTGACGCGCGACGCATCCCATTGGAGGTCTTCGAGCAGCGTGCGTGACACGGTCTGCACGATGTTGCCCTCGATCTGGTTCCTGAGCCCGTCGGGATTGATGATCTGCCCGCAATCGTGCGCGACATAAAAGCGATCCACCGTAACCTTGCCGGTCTTTCTGTTCACCGTCACATCGGCGACGACGCCGACGTAGGTGCGCACGAGTTCGTACTTGATGTACGAGACGCCGCGCCCCTTGGCGAGGTCGCCGGCGGGCTTGCGCGCGCCCTTCCGCGGCTGCCAGTTTGAAAGCTTCACCAACCGGTCCAGCAATTCCAACCCGCGCGCGTCCTTGAGCAGACGCCGGCGATACTCGAGCGGATCGGCATTGGCCGCCGCCGCACACTCGTCCATGAAGCATTCGTTCGCATATGTGTTCTGCATCCGTCCGGGCGTGCGGATCCAGGACGGGCGGAACGGTGTTTCGGCGAGCCAGTGGGCCGTGCTCTTGATATTCGGGACGGCGTAGGGAATCGCCATCATCTGATGAATATTGCCGGGGAAAGCATCATCCTTGGGCAACCCGGCGTGTTCGGCCGTGGTGAGCGTTACCGCAAACGGCTTGCTGCGATCGGGCGCGAAGAGTTCGCCTTCCCAGGCCACCAGACTGCCGCCGGCGTCGAGTGCGGCGCGGTGCTGGAGCAACGTCGGCGGTCCTTTGGGGTCCCAGCCGTGCTCGTCCGCGCGGCTCCATTGCACGCGCACCGGCTTGCCCAACCCGCGTGCGAGGAGTGCAGCGTCCGCGGCGGCGTCCTCGTGGCCGTTACGGCCATAGCAGCCTGCGCCTTCGACGTAGGTGCAGCGCACGTCCTCCGGTTTCATGTCGAGCATCTTGGCAAGCTGCTTGCGCAGCGTGTGCGTGCCCTGCGAGGCGGTCCAGACGCGCAGCTTGCCGTCTTTGTAATCGGCGACCGCGCAGGACGGGCCGATCGAGCCATGGGTGTGCACCGCGAAGTCGTAAGTCGCGGAAAGGCGCTTCGCTGCGCTCTTCATCGCTTCGGCGCTGTTGCCCGCTTTCTGCAGTTCCTCATCCTTCACGACCTTGCTCTTGCGCACGTAGTCCCACAGCTTTGCCTTCTCGGGGAGCCCGCGCCAATCCGACCAGCTCGGCTTGAGCGCCTCGGCGGCCTGGATGGCGCCCCACTCGGTGCGCGCCACCGCTGCGACGAAATTGCCCTTGCGCACGGTCGTGACGTAGCCCGGCACCTGTTTCGCGGCCGTATCATCCACCGACTGCAGCGTCGCTTTCATGGCGGCCGGGTGGACGACGCGGGCGTGCAGCATGCCCTTCAGCTTGAAGTCCTGCATGTAAGTGAACCGGCCGGTGACCTTGTCCGGAATGTCGAAGCGCGGGACGGGCTGCCCGACGATG
The DNA here is from genome assembly GCA_035249725.1 of Burkholderiales bacterium. Lineage (GTDB taxonomy): Bacteria > Pseudomonadota > Gammaproteobacteria > Burkholderiales > SG8-41 > DSOT01. Next base: position 3,581 of record DATFGD010000321.1, on the reverse strand, counting down.
GTGTACATCGAAGGCGGTTTGGTCGGCGCCTTCGGATTGACTTTCATCTCGAAGTGCTTGCCGCCGATGAGTTCGGTATAGGCCACGCCTCTTTCCGAACCGAGCACGAGAACCCGTCCGTCCTTGGCGTAGAGCTCTTTCGCCGGGACGCGCAGTTTTTCCGCGGCGCGCTGGACGAGCGCTTCGCGTGCGGTCGCACAGGCCTGCCGGATCTGCATGCCGCCCGCCTGGATCGTCAGGCTGCCCCACGTGATGCCCTGATCCGGCGTGAGCGCCGTATCGCCCTGGATGACCGTGACTTTCTGGAGCGGCACCGATAACTCTTCCGCCGCGATCTGGGCCAGCGCGGTCTGCACTCCGGTCCCGAGATCCACCTTGCCCGAATACAGCGTGACATTGCCCTTGGCGTCGATCGCGATGAAACCGTCGACCTGATCGGTCGCTACGCTCTTGGCGGGCGTGCCGGCTTTCTTCGTTGCGGCCGCGGCAAGCGGGCTCGCGACGCTGAACACGACGACCAGTGCGCCGGAGGTCTTGAGAAAGTCGCGGCGTGAAAGTTTTTCCGTCAACATGGGGGTCTCCTTTTACGCCAGCGTTTCGGAGGCGCGCTTCACCGCGCGGACGATCCGGAGGTGCGTTCCGCAGCGGCACAGATTGCCCGCCAGCGCGTGTTTGATCTGCGCTTCGGTCGGGCGCTTGTTTTCCTCGAGGAAAGCCGCAGCCTGCATGATCATTCCATTGATGCAGTAGCCGCACTGCACCGCCTGCTCGTCGATGAACGCCTGCTGCAGCGGGTGCGGCTTCTTCGCCGTTCCCAAGCCCTCCAACGTGACGATTTTCTTGCCGTCGGCTTGCGACACGGGGTAGACGCAGGAGCGCACCGCCTTGCCTTCGACATGCACCGTACATGCACCGCACTGGGCGAGACCGCAGCCGAAACGCGGCCCGTGAAGGTCGAGATCGTTGCGTAGTGCGTACAGCAACGGCATTTGCGGGTCGTCGACGCGAACCTGGTGCGGCTTGCCGTTGACACGCAAGGAGATGGTCGTGGCCATGGCGGTCCTCCCGGATGAGATGGGGCGATCAATTTATGCCTGTCTCATGCGGCTTGCAAGTCGGCAGCGGCGGTGAAGGACTGCGCGTGCACGCGCGGCATGGCTTTCCGCTGGTGTAAGATGGTCAACCGCGAAGGAGGACCGGAATGAAAGCGATGGTGCTGAAGGCGGCCAATACGCCGCTCGTGCTCGAAACCGTTCCGGATCCCGTGCCGGGCCCGGGCGAGGCCGTGGCCCGAGTGCTCGCGTGCGGGGCCGGCCTGACCATCCATCACGCGCGTGCGGGCCGTGTGCCGGTGACGTATCCGCGCATACTCGGACACGAGATCGCCGGCGAAATCGTCGCGCTGGGGTCCGGCGTGGATCGACTCAAAACCGGTGATGCCGTCACCGCCTATTTCTACCTGACGTGCGGGCATTGCAAATGGTGCCGCATCGACCGCGAAACGCTGTGCGAAAACTTCGGCGGCTATGTCGGACGTGAGACCGATGGCGGCTATGCGGAATACATCAAGCTGCCGGCGCGCAATTTCATGAAGTTGCCGCAGGAACTCGACTGGCGCAAGCATGCCGCGGAACTCGGCGTGATCTGCGATGCGATCGCGACCCCGATCAAGGTGATCCGCCGGGCGCGCGTGACGCCGAGCGATACCGTGGCCGTTTTTGGCGCCGGCGGCGGCTTGGGCGTGCACATGCTCATGGTGGCGCGATGGGCAAGGGCGCGGAAGGTGATCGCGGTGGACGTAATGGCGTCCAAATTCGAGACCTGTCTCAAGTACGGGGCCGACGCGACGCTCGATGCTTCGGAGGGCAAGGTCGCCGAGCGTCTGCGGGAGCTGACCGACGGCAAGGGTATCGATGTCGCGATCGACTTCGTCTCGTCGGCACAGACGCTGCAAGCCGCGTTGGGTGCGCTGGGAAAGGGCGGACGCCTGGTCACCCTCGGCGGTCACGGCGAATCGTTCAAGGCCGATCCCGGCGCGATGTTGCGCAACGAACTGGAGATCCTGGGCAGCCGCTACGCGACGCGGCAGGAAGTCCTCGAGTCGCTCGACCTGGTGGCGCGCGGCGAGCTTTGGCCTTTGGTGACCGAAAAGGTCCCTCTCGAGCAAGCTGAATCGATACACCAACGCCTGGACCGGGGGCTGATCACCGGCCGTGCGGCGCTCGTGCTGGCGTGAGGCGCGCCTAGGGCAGGCGGCCGTTCAACCCACTTGTTCCAGCGGTAGCGCGTGCTGTGTCGCAGGCTCTTCCGTACCGAGCGGCGCTGCGATCACCTGGTTTCTGCCTTCGCCTTTGGCACGATAGAGCGCTTCGTCCGCCCGAGCCAGCAAATCGCCCAGGGTCGCCGCCCGGTCTCCGGAATAGGCCGTAAGCCCGATACTCACGGTCACCTTGAATGCCCGGGCGGTCAACGGCTGAGCAGCACACCGCGCGCGGATGCGTTCGGCAAGCGCAGTGGCCGCCTGCAGTGTCGTTGCGGGCAACAGCACGCAGAACTCTTCTCCACCGTAACGCACCACGAGATCGCCGCGGCGCACGCAATCCCGTATGAGTCTTGTGAACGAAACCAGCACCTCGTCTCCGGTGAGATGGCCGTAGGTGTCGTTGACGCGCTTGAAGTGATCGAGGTCCAGCATCATGACGGAGAGCGGTGTCGCGGCGCGACGGCTCCGCGCGAGTTCCTGCTCGGCCAGTTCGATGAAGGTGCGGCGGTTGAAGACACCCGTCAACGGATCGGTTGTGGCGAGCCGGCTCGCCTCTTCATCGGAACGCTCCTTGTGCAGCAGGAGAAAAGCGAATGAACCGGCGACGATGAGGGCGTAAGTGCCGAGATAAAGGAAGCCGTGATACATATTGGCGGTCGGTGCGCCGGACCCATCTGGCACCATGCCCGCCTTCAAGATCAGCGTTACCGCCGCGATCACATAACAACCGGTCAGCAACCGGCGGGCGCGCAGCGCCTCGCCCGGCGAATCGCGCAACGCCGATATCGCGATCAGGAGATTGGCCGCGCCGTAGAGCAGGTCGCCTGCCGGTCCCTGCCATCGCGTTTCGTCCACGATCGCCATAAACACCGCAAATACAACAGCGGGCGCCACCCAGACGAAGCGAGTCGTAATCGTCTCGCGCCTGAACTCGGAGAGGGCGGCGAATTGCAGCGCTGCGGTGGCGATCAGCAGACTGTTTGCGAGCGCGACCGAGAACAGGTCCGGAACCATGCCGCGCGCTGCGAAGAGCAGCCATGCCAGCGCCTGTGTCCACAGCGATGCGGTCCATTGTGCGAGGCCGTCGCGAAACCGGCCGGCGTAGGCGAACCACAAAACCGTCGCCATGAGCACCGCGCTCATCAGCATGACGACGAACATCGTTCGAACGTCGATCGCGAAGGGGCCGTCCATCATGCGGCGCTCGCACAGGTTGTGGCTCGAAAAGAGGCGGCGCGGATCCGCGCGCGGGGCCTCGAGTCAGGCCCAGCGAAAGCATTATACGGGGTACAGTGGACGCGGACGGGCCTGCTATGCC
>DATFGD010000320.1:0-3146 GCA_035249725.1 Burkholderiales bacterium | reverse complement strand
GTTGAACGAAACGATCGCCGTGCCGCGGATCCTTGATAAAAACGGTCATCGTCACGATGTCGTGTAGACCGTTTCCGCCGGCGCCCTTGATAGTCTGATCGAATTTTGCGAATACCTCCCGCACCTGCGCTTCGAGGTCCGCATTCGATCCGGATGCCGTTTGTCCGGCGAGCCAGATGGTCTTGCCGCCGGTCGTAATGACGGCGCGCGAATACGCCCGTTCTGCGGTGCGTGGATCGGGCGAATAGTATTGCTTCGAGGTTGCCATTCAGTTCTCCTCTTGTCGGTCTGTCATTTGATTCCCAGGGTCTCGCGATCTGTTCGCGAACTTCAGGTTACCGCATATTCATAGTCCACAAGTACCATAGGATGCCCGTGTCGCGGGTGCATCCACTTACGTATAAGATGGACGGGCTCGGAGGAGAAGAGGAAAGGTGAATCATGGCTGACCCATCACTCGGTGCCTATAACATCGCCGACCTGCGCGAGATGGCGCGCCGCCGTCTGCCGCGCGGCATGTTCGAATTCGTCGATCGCGGCACCGAGGACGAAGTCGCGCTCGCCAACAATCGGGTTGCCTTCGAGCGCATCAAATTCCGGCCGCGCACGCTGGTGGACGTTTCGACTCGCAGCCAGGAGATCACCCTCTTCGGCCGTAAAGCCGCATTGCCGATTGCGGTCGGGCCTACGGGGACGGCTGGCCTGCTCTGGTACCAAGGCGAGATCGGACTCGCGCGTGCGGCGGCCGCGGCCGGCATCCCGTTCACCGTGGCGATCAATTCCATGACGTCGGTGGAGACGATCGCCGAGCAGGCGGGCGGGCGGCTCTGGTTTCAGCTCTACATGTGGTCGGACCGGGCGCGCTCACTCGAGATCGTGGCGCGCGCCAAAGCGGCGGGGTGCGAGGCGCTCATCGTTACGGTCGATGGTGCGGTGCGCGCGAACCGCGAGTACGGACACCGCAATGGTTTCGAGATGCCGTTCCGCTTCAACCGGCGCAATGTTGCAGGCGTGCTCGCGCGTCCCGGCTGGCTATGCAACGTGCTGCTGCGCTACGCGCTCACCAGCGGCATCCCGCGCTTCGAGAACTATCCGGCGGACATCATGGACCGGCTCACCGCGCGCACGCTCAGGAGTTCTTATCTCAAGAACGACAGCCTCACCTGGGACGACATTCGCACGCTGCGCAAACTGTGGCCCGGCGTGCTGATGGTGAAGGGCATACTGCATCCGCAGGATGCGGTGCTTGCGGCCGATAGCGGTGCCGATGCGGTAATCGTCTCCAACCATGGCGGGCGCATGCTCGACAGCGCGATGGCGCCGATCGAAGTACTCCCCGAAATACTGGACGCGGCAGGCAAGCGCATCACCGTGATGGTGGACAGCGGCGTGCGGCGCGGAGCCGACGTCGTCAAGGCCATGGCGCTCGGCGCGCAAGCGGTGCTGATTGGCCGTGCGACGCTTTATGGCGTTGCCGCCGCCGGCGAGGCTGGTGCGGCGCGCGCGATCGCCCTATTGCGCGATGAAGTGAGCCGCGTGATGGCGCTCGTCGGGGCGCGCGAAATCGCCGAACTCGACCGCAGCTTTGTGGAACTCCCGCACTCGCCGCCAGCCGAGCAGAGCCGTCCCGTCGCAGAAACACCGTTGCGCAGCGTCGAGCCGCTCGTGCGGGCGGTCTAAAAATCATGTGCGACAGCCCCGCTCAGAGCGGCTACAAGGGATGGCGCGGGTGGCTTGCGCTGCCGGCCGCGCGATCTGAGACACCGCGCGGTGACTGGGTCGATCTCACCTATCCGTTTTCGCCCGAAGTGCCGCGCGTCGCCTCGTTTGCGGCGCCGACGTTTACGCGCATCGCCGAGATGCCGGAGAAGCCGCTCAACGTCACGCGCATGGACACGATCGTGCACATGGGCACGCATCTCGACGCGCCGCGCCACTTCTTTCTCGATGGGCCGGCGATGGAAGCGATTCCGCTCGAACGTTTCATGGGTCGCCGCGTCGTGGTACGCATCGATCGACCCGTATACGGCGTGATCGAACCCGCCGATCTCGAGCGCGTAGAACCGCGCATCGAGCCGGGCGACATCGTCGCAATCGATACCGGCTGGGGCAAGACCTGGGGCACGCGGGAATGGGATCAGCAGCCCTGCCTTTCGGTTGAAGCCGCGCGCTGGCTGCTCGACAAGCGCGTGAAGATGCTCGCGGTCGATACGCCGACACCCGATGTGCCGCTCGACCGTCGTCCGCCGGATTTCACCTGGCCGGTGCACCGCACGCTGCTCGCGCACGGCATCCTGATCGCCGAACAACTCGCCAATCTCGAGCGACTCGCAGGACAACGCGTCGAGTTTATCTTCGGCGCGCTGCCGATTGCGGGCTCGGACGGGTCACCCGCGCGTGTGCTGGCGCGCGCTATCGCGACATAGCGTCCGCATACTGGAAAGCGGGCCGGCAAGTTGTTGCGCGATGCAGCGCCATCGCGGATCATACGGCCTTTCGATTTGACGCAAGACAGGAGCGGAAGGAATCGCCATGAATGACGCGGTGATGATGGCTCACCTGAGCCCGAAAGTCGTGCTCGAAGAGCTGAAGAAGCACGGCGTCACGCACGTCGTGTGGCTGCCCGACAGCGAGACCAACTGGCTTTATTTGCTGATGAAGGCGGAGCCGTCGCTGGAACTCATTGCTGTGGCGCGCGAAGGGCTCGCCTGCTCCGTTGCAGCGGGTCTTGCGGCCGGCGGCAAAACACCCGTCATTCTGATTCAGAACACGGGGCTCATGGAATCCGGCGATTCGATACGCGGCTGGGTCCTCGGCCTCAATGTGCCGGTCGTGCTGATGGTGGGACTGCGTGGCTGGACGCGGCACGGCGTTACGCAGGACACTGCGGCGACTTTCACCGAACCCTTTCTCAACGCGTTCCGCATCAATTACTACATCGTGGAAAGCGACGCCGATGCCTCGCGCATCAGCGTTGCGTTCGAAGAGGCAAAGAAGACCCGCCGTCCGGTCGCCGTTTTAGTGGGCGACGAGTACCACGGTTTCAATCGTTAAGGCTCATGAACGCCGCCCAACGTTCATGACCAGATAGCGTTATGACGGCCAAATAGCCGTCTCACCGGCGGAAGCCGGTGTCCAGAGAAATG
>DATFGD010000319.1:0-10299 GCA_035249725.1 Burkholderiales bacterium | reverse complement strand
ATCGGCGGCGGGGACACCGGTTCGGACTGCGTGGGGACCTCGAACCGGCATGGCGCGCTTTCCGTGACGCAACTGGAGGTGCTCCCCATGCCACCCGACGTCGAACGCAACCCGGTGTGGCCGTATTGGCCAACCCGGCTGCGCACGTCGTCCTCGCACGAAGAGGGCGTTCAGCGCGACTGGGCCGTGGCTACGCGGGAGTTCGTGGGAGAGAACGGTAAAGTGAAGGCGCTTAAACTCGTGCGCCTCGAATGGCGCGAAGGAAAGCCCCACGAGATCCCCGGTTCGGAATTTACGATCCCGGCCGATTTGGTGCTGCTAGCGATGGGTTTTGTTTCACCCGTGCGGTCAATTCTGGACGAATTCAGCGTGGAAAAGGACGCGCGGGGCAACGCCCGCGCGACGACCGATGGCAGCGGCAGTTATGTAACCTCGGCACCAAAGGTATTTGCAGCAGGGGACATCCGGCGCGGGCAGTCGCTGGTGGTGTGGGCGATTCGGGAGGGCCGTCAATGCGCGCACGCCGTGGACGCGTTTCTGTCCGGCAGCTCCACCCTGCCTCGCTGAAAGATTGCCGCGGAGCGGCATACACATACGGCGGTCGCGTTAAACCGTGCAGGCGGTGTCGCGGCGTTCCGCTCACAACATGTTAAAAAACGACACGTTGATCCGGGCGCTACTGCGTCAGCCTACGCCGTACACACCGATATGGATCATGCGGCAGGCCGGACGCTACCTGCCCGAATATAACGAAACGCGTGCCCGGGCCGGAAGCTTTCTACAGCTTTGCAAGAATCCCGACTTGTGCGCCGAGGTGACGCTACAGCCGCTGGCGCGTTTCAATCTCGATGCGGCGATCGTCTTTTCTGACATTCTGACGATACCCGATGCCATGGGGCTCGGACTGTATTTCGTCGAGGGGGAGGGACCCAAATTTGCGCATGCCCTTCGTGATGAGGCGCAGATTCGTAAGCTCGCCATACCTGATCCGGACCGGGACCTGCGTTATGTCATGGACGCCATTGCGCAGGTCCGCCGTGCGCTCGCGAACGAAACGCCGTTGATCGGTTTTTCGGGTAGCCCCTTTACGCTCGCCTGCTACATGGTGGAAGGCGGCGGAAGCACAGACTTCCGTATGATCAAAAGCATGCTTTATGGGCGGCCCGATCTCCTGCACCACCTGCTGGACGTAAATTGCCGCGCGGTGATCGCCTACCTCAACGCCCAGATTGAAGCGGGGGCGCAGGCCGTAATGATCTTCGATACGTGGGGCGGCATGTTGAGCACAGAAGCCTATCGCGAATTTTCGCTGGCTTACCTGCAGCGAGTCGTGGACGCGATCGTTCGCAGCCGCGAGGGCGCAGCCGTGCCCAATATCGTGTTCACCAAGAGTGGCGGACTTTGGCTGGAGGACATCGCGGCTATCGGCTGTGATGCCGTCGGCATAGACTGGACGATCGAAGCGGGTGCGGCGCGAAAGCGCGTACGCGATCGCGTCGCGCTACAAGGCAACCTGGATCCGGCAGTGCTTTTCGCCGAGCCCGATGTGATTCGTGAACATGCGCGACGCGTGCTCGTCTCTTATGGCGAAGGGTCAGGTCATGTTTTTAACCTGGGACACGGGATTTCTCAATTCACAAACCCGGAGCACGTAACAGCGCTGGTCGATGCCGTACACGAGTTAAGCCGCGGTTTTCACTAGACGTTTGCTGCGGCATTACGAGGCAGATCCTGCCGTATTCGGACCGAGTTATGCACAGTTCCGGCAGCTCTGGATAAAGCGTGCGCGCGCGTGTTCCGATCACGGCTAGCCGCTATAACCCTCTGTGGTTAAGTGCTTTTTGCCGTATGTCGCCCGAATGCCGCCCTTTGCCGCACGCGTAGCCGCGCCGCCGGTGGCTTTTCTGGGGATTTCCATCAACATAACTATCCACAGGTCGCGTGTATAAGCCGAATTGTCGTGCCGCTTAAGTCTCTTAGCGCTTCGTTCTCAAATCGACGTGAGCAAACAACTCTAATTGTGTGCGGATTCACTCTGGCGTCGACATGAAAATCGCCCGCGTTGCCATCGATGTGCCGCTGAATCGCCTGTTTGACTATTACGCCGACGATGTCGATGCGGATGACATCGGGCGTCTGGTCGAAGTGCCGTTCCGAAGTAAAACGACGATTGGCGTAATCGTCGATATCTCACAGCAAAGTGACGTGCCGCGTGCGCGTCTCAAATCGATTGTGCGCGTCCTGCGCGATGCGCCTGCGCTCACTAGCGCGGATCTCCACTTGATGAAGTTCGCTGCGGAGTACTATCACTTTGCCCTCGGGCCGACGATCATGGGCGCAATACCCGCGCTTCTGCGTCGCGGCGCGTTCTTCAACTCGGAGAGGGTCGCCTTCTCGCTCAGTGCAGCCGGTGCCGCCATAGCGATAGAAGATCTTCCGTCCCGCGCCTCGGTGCAGCGGCGGCTGCTCGGCTTGTTGAGGGCGAGCGATTGCGTCGACGGGGAAGCAATGGGGAACATCGCTCCGACTGCGCGACTGGTACTGAAGGAATTTGAGCGGAGAGGGTGGATCAATAGCGTCCGACGATCGCCCCAGGCTCCGCACGCGCCGTGCGATCAACGTGCGGCGCCGGCTGTGGTGCTCACGGCGGAGCAATCGGCAGCCGCCGCGACCATTCGGGGCGCACTACATCGATTCGCGCCTTTTATATTGTTCGGCGTCACGGGCAGCGGCAAGACCGAGGTCTATCTGAACATCATCGATTCAGCGCTTTGTGCGGGGCGCCAAACGCTGATACTCGTGCCGGAGATTGCGCTGACGCCGCAACTCGAGAACACCGTGCGGAATCGCTTCCCGGACGCCCGGCTGGTTACGCTGCACAGCGCATTGAACGAGACCGAGCGCTTTGCAAACTGGCGTGCGGCGCACTGCGGCGAAGCACGTATCGTGCTGGGAACGCGCCTGGCGGCCTTTGCATCCATGCCGGATCTTGGCCTCATCATCGTGGACGAGGAGCATGACGCCTCGTTCAAGCAGTCCGACGGCTTGCGCTATTCAGCGCGCGACCTTGCCGTCGTGCGTGCGCGGCAACACCATATCCCGATTGTGCTGGGATCCGCGACACCGTCGCTCGAGACTTACTACAACGCCATATCCGGGCGATACCAGCTATTGACGCTTCGTCAACGCATCAACGGCAGCTTCCCGCACATCGACTGTATCAACACGCGTGACGAGCGCCTACCGGACGGTCTGTCGCCGCGGCTACTTGGGAAGATGGCGCTGTGTCTGGAGCGCGGGGAGCAAAGCCTAATATTCATAAACCGGCGGGGGTTTGCGCCCGTGGTGTTGTGTCGCGCGTGCGGCTGGCTTTCCGGATGTCACCGCTGCTCGGCTCACTTGGTTCTGCACCAGGCGGAGCGCCGGATGCGTTGCCACCACTGCGGGCACGAGTCACCGATACCGGCCGCCTGTCCGCATTGCGGCGCCCAGGAGCTGGGACCGCTAGGCCAGGGCACGCAAAGAATCGAGGCCGCGCTTCGCGAACATTTCCCAGGCGCTCGAATACTGCGCATCGACCGCGACAGCACCCGCCGCAAGCCCGCCTGGCCAGCCATGCGCCGCGAAATAGAGAATCGCGCAGTCGATATCCTCGTCGGAACGCAGATACTCGCCAAGGGACACGATTTTCCCCATCTCAGCCTGGTCGGAATCGTGAATGCCGATAGTCTGCTCTACAACAGTGATGTACGGGCCTCTGAAAGGCTATACGCTCTACTCACCCAGGTGGCGGGGCGGGCCGGGCGGGCACAAACGGCCGGGGAAGTCCTCATTCAAACCGATTTCCCGAATCATCCGCTTTACCGAGCCCTCAAAGAGCAGGATTTCGCCGAATATGCCCGAACCTTGCTGGAAGAGCGCCGGCAAGGCGGTTTCCCACCGTATGTGCATCAGGCCTTGCTGCGCGCGGAGGCCACGAAATTGGACACGGCACTGGCCTATCTCGTCCGGGCCGCGCGTATCGGCCGGGATTTGTCGACACATGTCACGATTTACGATCCCGTCCCCGCTGCGATGCCGCGGCTCGCGGGGCGGGAGCGGGCCCAGCTGCTCGTGCAGTCGCGCTCGCGTACGCGACTGCAGGCGTTTCTCAAGGGCTGGAACGCACGGCTTTCAAGCAAAGCCTGGCGCCGCGCACGATGGTCCCTCGATGTGGACCCGCTGGAGTTCTGAGCAGGCTAAGCGCTCCGCTATAATAGCGCGCTTTCCTGACTCCCTCTCATGAGCGGTTGCCCCGTCATGGACCTGCGCGCGCATTTTTCCGCGCTCTTTGCCGAAGCGCTGCAACAACTCCAACCGGCGTCCGAGGCTAATATCGTGCTCGAGAAGCCGAAACAGCCGCACCACGGCGACTACGCGTGCAATATCGCTCTGCAGCTCGCAAAACAGCTGCGCGCCAGGCCGCGCGATATCGCGGAACGGCTGGTTCAGGCACTCCCCACATCGCCCTTCCTCGAAAAGGCGGAGGTCGCCGGTGCGGGCTTCATCAATCTGTTCTTGACGCGCGAGTTCAAGCAGCAGGCCGCACGCCGCGTGTTGGTCGCAGGCGAACGCTATGGCCACTGTGCGTCTGGTCAAGGCAAGAAGATTCAGGTGGAATTCGTGTCCGCCAATCCTACCGGCCCGTTACATGTGGGGCATGGCCGGGGGGCCGCCTTTGGGGCGAGCGTCGCCAATATCCTGGCCGCCGCCGGGTTCGCCGTCGCGCGCGAGTACTACATCAATGATGCCGGGCGGCAGATGGACATTCTCGCCCTGTCGACCTGGCTGCGTTATCTGGAGATCGGCAGCGCCACCGTTACCTTTCCGCCCAACGCCTATCAAGGCGACTATGTGCGGGACATGGCGCGAGCGGTGTACGAAGCACACGGCAGACGTTATATGCGGGACCCTGCGGAGGTCACTGCCGGTGCACCGGATGTCGATTCGGATGCCGAAGGCCATCTGGACGCGCTGATCGCAAACGCCAAAGTGTTGCTCGCCAACGACTACGACTACTTTCATAACTATGCACTGAACGAGCAGCTGGCAGACTGTCGCAGTGATCTCGCCGAGTTCGGCGTGCATTTCGATCACTGGTATTCCGAGCGCTCGCTTTACGCTTCCGGCATGGTCGACCGCGCCGTTCAGGCGCTCGAAGCAAGCGGCCACGTTTATATGCAGGACGGCGCGCGTTGGTTTCGCTCGACGCACTTCGGTGACGAAAAGGACCGGGTCGTTCAGCGCGACAACGGGCAGTACACCTATTTCGCGTCGGACATCGCCTATCACGTAAATAAGTTCGAACGCGGTTTCGATGTCGTTATCGACGTCTGGGGCGCCGATCACCACGGCTATGTTTCGCGCGTCAAGGGAGCAATCGAAGCCCTCGGGTACAGTCCGGCGCGGCTGACCATCGCGCTCGTACAGTTCGCGGTGCTGTATCGGGGCGGTGAAAAGGTGCCCATGTCGACCCGCGCGGGCGAGTTCGTCACTTTGCGGGAGCTGCGGCATGAGGTCGGCAACGATGCCGCGCGCTTTTTCTATGTACTGCGCAAGAGTGATCAACATCTGGATTTCGACCTCGACCTCGCGAAGTCGCAAAGCCAGGAAAACCCCGTCTACTACGTTCAGTATGCACACGCCCGGGTATGCAGCGTGCAGGAACAGTGGGGCGGCACGCCGGATGAATTGCTCGAGGCGGACCTGACGACTCTCACATCCGACCAGGAATTAGCCTTGCTGCAAAAGCTCGTGGACTATCCCGACGCGGTGGAGGATGCGGCGCGCGACCTGGCGCCCCACCTGATCGCGTTCTACTTGAGGGATCTCGCCGCCGAATTTCACAGGTACTACAATGCGACCCGCGTGCTGGTCGATGAGCCATCGCTGAAGTTGGCGCGCCTTGCGCTCGTCACCGCCGTGCGCCAGGTACTGCGCAATGGACTCGATCTCCTCGGTGTAGGTGCGCCCGAAAGAATGTAAGATATTCGAATGACGAAGGACTACAAGCGAGTGGAGCGCCAACGCGCGGGACGGGGTGGCGGCCATACCCTTCTCGTGGGCATACTGATCGGGCTCGTGTTGGGGCTCGGCATCGCGCTCGGCGTAGCCTGGTACATCAACAAGGTGCCGAGCCCTTTCCTCACTCGCACTACGCCGCCAGCCCCAGCCGATAAGGGTACCGCCACCCGTGACGAAAAGACGGCGCGCGCGGTGGAAACGAAGCCGCGTTTCGACTTCTACAAGATCCTTCCAGGGGTCGAGGAACCGGCTACGGACCAGCAACTGAAAGACGCGCAGAAGTCCACTTCCGCCAAGGAAGCGTTCTTCCTGCAGGCTGGCGCGTTCCAGAGCGCCGCCGACGCTGATAACCTCAAGGCGCGTCTCGCGCTGCTCGGCGTGGAAGCAAGTATCCAGACGACGTCCTTGCCGGACAAAGGCGTATGGCACCGCGTGCGCATTGGACCCTACACGAGTGTGGAGCAGCTCGATCGCGCTCGGGATACTCTCAAACACAACGGCGTGGAAACGGCGCTGATCAAGGTGCGGGAAAACCGCTAAATTCCAAAAGACAGCAGGGGCAGCGAACCGATGAATGGATTGAAACGCGTTATTGCAGTCGCGGCGGGGCTTATTCTTGTGCTATCGGCGGCCACGGCAATGGGGCAGGTGGTCGCTGGGCGAGATTATCGGGTGCTTGCCACGCCTCAACCGGTTGCCAGCGGCACGCGGATCGAGGTGCTGGAATTCTTCTGGTACGGCTGCCCTCACTGTAACAACCTGCAGCCTGCGCTCAGCGCGTGGCTCAAGCGTAAACCCGCCGATGTGGAATTCAAGCGCGTGCCCGCTGTTTTCCAGGATTCGTGGGTGCCGCTCACCAAGGCCTACTTCACGATAGAGACGATGGGGCTCGTGGATAAGCTTCACCATGACCTCTTCGCTGCGATACACGAAAAGAAGATGCGGCTCCAGGATCCAACGGTCCTCTTTGACTGGGTGGCGAAGCAAGGCGTCGATCGCGAGAAATTCGCCCAGACGTACAATTCGTTTGCCGTGCAAACCCGCTCGCAGCGTGCCAAGGACGTCACGGCAAGATACGACATTCCCGGCACACCGGCGATCGTCGTTGACGGCAAGTATCTGACCGCCCCGTCGCTGATTCTCAATCCCGACAACAGCATCAACTACGACCGCTATTTCCGGGTGCTGGACGAAGTCATCGGACTTGCCCGCAAGACTCGAGGCAGCAAGTGATGATGCAGGCAGGTCTCCGGCGCACCGCGCAGGCCATCGTATTATGCATCGCCGCGGTGGGCGCATTGGCTGGAGCGGGCGCGGAAACGCCCCGCGTTCGCGTCAACGTCGATTACCGTCTTATTGAGCCGCAGCCGGGTGCCCCCGATAACCGCATCGAAGTCATCGATTTCTTCTGGTACGGCTGCCCGCATTGTTACAGCTTTCAGCCCGCCCTCGAGGATTGGATCAGGAGCAAGCCCTCCGATGTCGCGTTGCGCCGCATTCCCGCCATCCTGCGCGATAACTGGGCGCCTCACGCGCGCATCTATTACACACTGGAGGCGCTCGGGGAGGTGGAACGTCTGCATCAGGCGGTCTATCACAGCTATCATGTGCAGGAATTGCACATGAGCAAGCCCGATGTCATGGTGCAATGGGCCGTACGCCACGGCATAGACGCCAATATGTGGTCCGAAGCCTATAACTCTGCCGCGGTCACGCAGAAAGTAGACCGCGCGAAGAAACTCTCTCAGGACTACAACGTGCAGGGCACACCCTCCCTCGTCGTTGATGGCCGCTACCTCACTTCTCCCGCGATGGCGCGCTCCGAGCAGCGCATGATTCCGGTCCTTCAAGACCTCATCCGCATTGCGCGCGACCGGCGCACTAACCGATAGCGGTTAAAAACACACCCGGGGCGCCGGTTCCTGTAGGCCAACCCAGCTATTCGACGGTTACCGATTTCGCCAGGTTTCGGGGTTTGTCGACGTCGGTGCCGCGGAAGAGGGCACAATGATACGCGAGGAGCTGCAGCGGCACGACGTGCAGGATCGGGGAAAGCGGGCCGGCGTGATCGGTAAGCCTGATCACGTGCAGTCCGTCACCCGCTTCGATATGTGAACCCTGGTCCGCGAGCACGTACAGTTCACCGCCGCGTGCGCGCACTTCCTGCAAATTGGATTTCAGCTTCTCCAGAAGCGCATCCTGCGGCGCAATGGCGACCACCGGCATGTGCTTGTCCACCAGCGCGAGCGGCCCATGCTTCAGTTCGCCGGCGGGGTAGGCCTCCGCATGGATGTAGGAGATCTCTTTGAGCTTGAGCGCGCCTTCCATGGCAATCGGGTAGTGTATGCCGCGGCCGAGAAAGAGCGTGTGGGGATGCTGCGCGAAGCTTGCAGCCCATTGCCTGATTGCGGGCTCCACCTGAAGCACATGGGACAGCGCCGCCGGCAGGTGCCGCAGCGCGACGATCAGGGCCCTCTCGCGCTCCACTGAAACGCGCCCGCGCATGCGTGCGAAGACCATGGCGAGCAGCAGCAACGCCGCCAGTTGCGTAGTGAAGGCCTTGGTGGACGCGACCCCGATTTCCGGACCGGCCCGGGTGAGAAACCGCAGCGGCGATGCGCGAACCAGCGCAGATTCGGGGACGTTGCAAATGGTAAGGCAGTACTGATGACCGAGGGCGCGCGCGTGGTGAAGCGCGGCGATGGTGTCAGCCGTTTCGCCCGATTGCGATATGGTGACCACCAACGCGCGGGGATCGGGAACCGATTCGCGGTAGCGATACTCGCTCGCAATTTCGACAGCGCAAGGGATCCCTGCCATCGCTTCGAGCCAATACCTGGCCACCATGCCGGCGTGATAGCTCGTGCCGCAGGCGAGAATGAGCACATTCTTTACGTCGCGAAAGACGTTCTCGGCTTCCACGCCAAAAATCTCTGGAAGCACCGATGAGCCGCTGGTGACCATCTCGAGCGTGGCGGCAACCGCGCCGGGCTGCTCGAAAATCTCCTTTTGCATGTAGTGGCTGTAGGGGCCGAGCTCCACTGCGGCGGCAGAGAGCTGGCTCACGTGCGTCTCGCGTTCGACTGCGGCGCCTGCCGTATCGACGATGGAGAAGCCGTCCGCGCGCAACTCTGCGACATCACCATCCTCGAGGAAGATTACGTTCTGTGTGACGGGCAGCAGTGCGGAAACGTCAGAAGCGGCGAAATGCTCGTTCGCGCCGATGCCGAGCAGCAGGGGCGCGCCGTGCCGCGCGACTACGATGCGCCCGGAACTGCCTTCTGCGACCACGGCGATGGCATACGCCCCGCGGAGTTCGGCAACTGCAGCGCGGGTGGCGGCTGAAAGATCGTCTCCGCCTTGCAGGTTGGCATGGATGAGATGCGCGATGACTTCCGTATCCGTTTCAGATTCGAAGCGGTAACCGCGACCCTGCAATCGCTCGCGTATCGCCTCGTGATTCTCGATGATGCCGTTGTGTACGACGGCAATGCCGCCTGAAATATGTGGATGCGCATTGCGCTCCGAAGGCACTCCGTGGGTCGCCCAACGCGTGTGTGCTATGCCGAGGCGCGCTGAGAGCACCTGCTGCGTGGCGAGGCCGCACAACTCCGACACGCGGCCCGCGCTGCGCAGCCGACGCAATGTCGGTCGAGCGCTCGTCGCGTCATCGCCAAGCACCGCAATGCCGGCCGAGTCGTAACCGCGATATTCGAGACGCTTCAGGCCCTCGAGCAGTACCGGGACGATATCGCGCCGGGCGACGGCTCCGACTATGCCGCACATAGTGCGATCGGCCGGCCGCGCTGCGCCAACCGGCGTGCTGCCTCAATGCCGATCTCCTCATTCATGCTTTTCGACCGTCCCGCTTCCTGGGCCGTTTCCAGGCCGGCCGGTGCTCTTGCGTCTTCGGGTTGATCACGAGCCCCCCCGGTGGCGTGTCTCTCCATAAAGTGGTGCCGGCGCCGACCGTGACGCCTTTCGCCAGCGTCACCGGCGCGACGAGCTGCACGTCCGAGCCGATGTGCACATCGTCCTCGATGACGGTGCGGTGTTTGTTCGCGCCGTCGTAGTTGCAGGTAATCGTACCGGCACCGATATTGACGTTCCGCCCGACGCTCGAATCACCGACGTACGCAAGATGGTTTGCCTTCGAGCCGGCGGCGATTTCGGTCGCTTTGACTTCGACGAAGTTGCCGATATGCACTTCCTCCGCGAGCCGCGTCCCGGGTCGGA
>DATFGD010000318.1:0-4378 GCA_035249725.1 Burkholderiales bacterium | reverse complement strand
CGATCTGCGCGTGTTCTTTCTTCGCCACCTTGCCGGAAACAAAAATGCCGAGATGGCCGGCATCCTTGTGCAGGAGTCCGACGATCACCTGCCCGCGCGCCTTGATTTCCTCGGTACTGCCGTAGATGTCCGCGACCCAATTGAACGCCTGTTCGGGCGGCGTAATGTTGTCGCCCATTGAAGCGAACAGGATGATGGGCGCCTTGATCTCGCGGAGATCGAACGCCTTCCCGCCCTGCTCCTTCACCTCGCCCGACCAAAGCTTGTTCCCTACGAACAGATTACGGGTGATCCACTCGATCTCTTCACGGTTCATGAGATAGAAACCACCCCACCAACGCTCGAATTCGAGAAAGCGCGGCGGCTCGGTGTCCGCGTTCTCGAATACGTGGTAATACTTGTCCCAGAACGTGTTGGCCGGATTCAGGTTCTCGAAGTTCTGCACCAGGTGTGCGCCGTCGAATATGCCATTTCCCATGTCGGCGAGAAGCGATGCGGTCCAGGAGCCTCCGGCCATCCCACCCGCGTAGCGCATCGGGTTGTCGGCCCCACCTTCCTGCCATGCCCCGCCCCAATAAGACATGGGCGCGCCATTGATGACGATGGGACCGGAGTATTCCGGGTCCGAGGAGGCGAGCATCATCGCGCCCCATCCGCCCTGGCAGTTGCCGACGATGGCAGGCTTGGGACTGTCCGGGTGTCGTTCGCGCACCGCGCGGACGAAACGCTGCTCGGCAGCGCACACGTCGAGCAGCGTCTGGCCCGGTTCCGGCTCCCGGAAGAAGATGACGAAATAAACGGGATGCCCTGCGGCGAGCGCGACGCCGACCTGAGAATCGTCCTTGAAGCCACCAATGCCGGGGCCATGGCCGGCGCGCGGATCGATGATGACGTAGGGACGGCGCTTCTCGTCGATCTCCACACCGTCCGGCGGCTTGATCACGACCAGCGCATAATTCACGGGGCGCGCGAACCGCCGGCCGTCCATGACCATATCGAAGTCGAAGTTGAGGACCGGCGGCAGCCCTTTCCGGGTATGGTCGATGAAATTGTTGCCGCGTTGCCGCAGCGTGTCCCAGAACAATATGGAACGCTGAACGGCATCCATTCCATAGGCGAACCAGCCCGTCCACATGTCGGCGATCTTCACGGTATCCTTGCCGGGCTGATCGCCACGACGCTTGTCGCGCTGGGTGCCATGCTGCCTGTACGCCCGCTCTATCCGCGCTCCGTAGTTCTCGTGTGCAATCTTCATGCGCTTCTGAAAGAGCAGCGCGATTTTCGTCGCCACATCCTGGCTTTTGGCGAGATGGGTGGAAAGATCCATTCAGCAGTCCTTGATGTTTCGTTGGGATAACATCGCCCGTACCGCACGGCATGCGGTGGTCGATGTGCGGTATCAGTTGATACTCTGCTCAGGCAAGCAGACCGACAATTGGACCTTGGTCCTAACGCACGAAGAGGTGAGCAGACCTCTGCTGTTTAGCGGTTTGCTTCGGGCTTCGGCGGCGCGAAACTCGGCGCAGTCATCTCCATTGCAAGCGCCGCCGATGAATAACCCGGCCAGGGTTCAATTTCTTCTCAACTTGCGTACAGCAGCGAGTTGGGCGGCCAGCGTGGCGATTTCTGCTTCCACTGCGGCGATTTCCTGCTTGTCGCGCGCGCGGCTGCGTGCTTCTTCGGCTTTTTTCATCGCCTCGCTGGCCCTGGCTTCATCGAGGTCCGGTCCCCGGATGGCCGTGTCGGCAAGCACCGTCACAACGCTCGGCTGAACCTCCAGCAGCCCACCGGCGACGAAGATCAGCACTTCTTCGCCGCCTCCCGCAGGCGTAATCCGCACGACCCCCGGCTTGATGCGCGTAATAAGCGGCGTATGTCTGGGATAGACGCCTAGTTCACCCGCCTCCCCTGGTAGCACGACGAATGTAGCCTCACCCGAATAAGTGCTTTCTTCGGCACTGACGACATCGACGTGTAGGGTGGCTGCCACGGCAGGTCTCGTAAGCAAAAGTCCGCGATCACACGGCAGCGGCGCCGCCCACGATCTCCGAAATCTCGCGCGTAATGGAAGCCTGTCGGTTCTTGTTGTAGATCAGCGTGAGTTCGTCGATCAGCGTGGCCGCATTGTCGGACGCCGCTTTCATTGCAACCATACGCGCCGCCTGCTCGGATGCCATGTTTTCGGCCACCGCCTGGTGGACCAGGGCCTCGACATAGCGGATCATCGCCGCATCCAGAACGCTCTGTGCCTCAGGTTCATAGATGTAGTCCCAGACGCCTGAAGGAACACTCAGCCGCTCGCCGGTGAGCGGCAGCAGCTGCTCGGCTACCGGTTCCTGCTTCATGGTGTTCATGAAACGCGTGTAGATGATGAACAACCGGTCTGTACGCCCGGAGACGTAGGCGTCGAGCATGACCTTCACGGCGCCCAGCAAAGCGTCCATTACTGGCCTGTCGCCCAGCTGCGTGACGTACGAGGCCACGTTTACGCCGAGCCGCTGCATGAAACCGAGCGCTCGAGTGCCGATGGCGCATACATCGACCCGTTCACGGTCCTTTTCCCAGTGCCGCAATTCATTGAGCGCGAGGCGAAGCACGTTGACGTTCAGACCTCCGCACAATCCCTTGTCAGTGGTCACGACGACGAAACCAACGCGCTTTACGATCTCGCGCGATATGACGAAAGGGTGTCGATACTCGGGGTTGGCGTGGCTGATATGCGCCGCAAGACTGCGGATCTTCTCGCCGTATGGGCGCGCGGCGCGCATGCGCTCCTGCGCACGCCGCATCTTGGAGGCGGCAACCATTTGCATGGCGCGCGTGATCTTGCGCGTGTTTTCCACGCTGCGGATTTTTGTGCGGATTTCCTTCGTGCCTGCCACGGTATGCAGTGCTTATGGATTGCGTCCACAAGGCCTCAGCCCGTGGACTGGTTCCAGGCACCCGAAGGCGCGTCCATGGCCCATGCAATGGCGTCGAGCAAGGCGCGATCATCCACCGGCTTGCGGAAGAAACATCGGGCATCGAGCTGGCGGGCCCGCCGGCGCGACTCGTCGTCGTCACGCGCCGACACCACTATGATGTTCATCGTGCTTCCACGCGCCTTGAGCCGTTCCTGAACCTGCAGTCCGCTCATCCGGGGCATCGTGATATCGAGAAGTACGCACGCACGCGTGTTCGGCTCGATCTCGTCCAGAAAGCGCTCGGGACTCTCGTAACCCTTGGGGTTGAACCCGCCTGAGCGCACGAGACGTGCCAAGCCCTTGCGCACGAGCTCGTCGTCATCGACGATGTACACCACATATGCATCTGAAAGCGCCATCAAAGCGATCCGAATCCCTGTCTCGAAGCTAACTTCACTATCGGCACTGCACAAGTGGACTTTGGTCTCATTGCCGGTCTGCAACCCATGCACGGAGCAGCGTGTAGACGACCGCAAGGACGACCGGCCCGACAAAAATTCCGACCAGCCCGAAGGTCAATAACCCTCCAATCACACCGGCGAATACTATGGGAAGCGGCAGATCGAGACCACGCCGTATCAGTACGGGCCGCAGCACGTTGTCGAGCGCGCCAACCAGAATCGACCAGATCAACAGCGCGGTCGCGGCCAACATGCTATCGCTGGTTGAGTACATCCAGATCACTGCACAGATAAGCACAGGTGCAGGTCCGATTTGCGCGACCGAAAGCACGAACATGAGCACCGTCAGCAGCCCCGGAAACGGAACGCCCGCAACGGCAAGCCCGATGCCTCCCAGCACGCTTTGAATGAACGCGGTGAGCACCACACCCAGTGCAACGCTGCGTATGGCCTGGCCTGCGAGGATGACTACATTTTCACCATGCGCTCCGGCAAGTCTGCGGAAAAAAATGATGAGCCCCGCCGCGGCGTTTTCACCCCGCGCGAAAAGAATGGCACATACGACTACCGTCAGCAGAAACTGCAGCATGAGCAGACCGACATTACCGATCTGGGCCACGACCCAATGCGCGATGGCACGGAAGTACGGCTCCAGTGTTCGCGCCAGCTCGGCAGGCCCTTGGGACACTGCTTCGCTCCAGGCACTCGATATCCGCGGCCCTATGACCGGCAAGTCGCCCACCCAGGCAGGCGCCTGCGGGAGGCGGATGTCACGCAGCGAAAGCGCCAGCGTGCCGATGTCGTCCGTGTGCGAAACGGTGACAATGACAGCCGCAGACAAAGGAACGACAAATGTTAGCAGCAGTCCGACAGTCATTATCAGTACAGCCACCCAGCGCCTGCCGCCAATCAGCGATTGCATCCGTAGCATCAAAGGCCACAGTGCCACGACAACCATGGTCGCCCATACGATGGCCGGCATGAAGGGGCTGAGCACCAACAGTGCCGCTGCAG
>DATFGD010000317.1:0-13593 GCA_035249725.1 Burkholderiales bacterium | reverse complement strand
GGAACGAAAGCCCCCAAAAAAAACAAGCGGGAACGAAAGGCCAAGAAAAACGGGAACGGATCCCTCATAAAAAGCGAGAACAGATGCCCGCCAAAAAAGCGGAACAAGGGCCATCATACAGCAATGCCGCCCCTGCCCTATCGACCGGTCACAACTCATTCCGGTCGTGCCGGCCACGTCCCATAGCGCTCGCGCAGGGCTGATTTGAGGATCTTGCCGGTCGAGGTGCGCGGCATCTCGCTCACTAAAACAAAGCCGTCGGGCAGCCAGTAGCCGGTGTAGCGCGGCGCCAGGTGATCCCGCAGCTCTTGCTCGCTCGCGACCTGGCCGGGTTTCATCACGAGTACGGCGAGCGGGCGCTCGCCCCATTTTGCATGCGGTACCGCGATCACCGCCGCTTCTGCAACCTTGGGGTGGCTCGCAAGCGCGTTCTCGAGATCGATAGAGCTGATCCACTCACCGCCCGACTTGATGAGATCCTTGATGCGGTCGGTGATCTTGACGTAGCCGGCAGGATCGATCGTGACGATGTCACCGGTGCAAAACCAGCCATCGCGCGTCCATTGCTCCGATTCGAATTCGGGATCGTGGTAGCGCGCGGCAACCCATGGGCCGCGCACTTGCAGCTCCCCCATGGTGGAACCGTCCCACGGCGCTTCGCCCGCCGCGTCCATCGCACGCACTTCAAAAAAAGGAAGCGGCAGCCCCTGCTTGGCCCGGAAGGCGTACTGCTCCTCCGCCGAAAGCCCGGCGACTTCGCGCTTAAGGCAGTTCACCGTCCCGACCGGCGAAGTTTCGGTCATACCCCAGCCGTGGACGACGCGCAAACCGAACCGGTCGTAGGCGCGGATCATCGCTTCCGATGCCGCCGCCCCGCCCACCACCATGCGCATGCCCGGCGCAAGTGTCCATCGCTCGGGCGCGCTTTCGAGCAACTGGAGGATGTTCATCCAGATCGTCGGCACGCCGGCGGTAAGCGTGACCTGCTCCGACTGATAGAGATCGAGCAGGCTCTCGGCGTCGAGGTGAGGTCCCGGAAACACGAGCTTCGCGCCCATCATCACCGCCGTGTAGGGAATGCCCCACGCATTCACATGAAACATCGGCACGACCGGACACACCACGTCGGCATGCGCGAGGCCCAGGTAGTCCACGGTGGCGGTCGCAAGGGAATGCAGGACGACCGACCGGTGCGAATACACGACGCCTTTGGGCCTGCCCGTGGTTCCCGACGAGTAGCACATGCCTGCCGCGTCGTTTTCGTCGAGCGCGGGAGGATCGAACGGCGTGGCTTCGGCGATGAGCGCCTCGTAGTCGAGTTGGCCCGCCGCGGGCGCTCTGCCGGATAACGGCACAACGATGACGGCATCGAATGTAGACTGGCTGCGGAATTTTTCATACAGGGGCAGCAACACATCGTCGACGATGAGAAAACGGTCGCCGGCGTGCCGGGCGATGTACGCGATGTCGTCCGGATGCAAGCGCAGGTTCAGCGTATGGAGCACGCCGCCCGCGCACGGCACGGCGAAGTAGGCCTCGAGATGGCCGTAATGGTTCCACATCAGCGTTGCGACCCGATCTCCGCGTTCGAGCCCCAGTCGCTGCAACGCGCCGGCGAGCGCGTGAGCGCGACGATGAAAGTCGCGATAGGAATGCCGATGCAGCTTTCGATCCGGAAGCCGGGATACGATTTCAGACGTGGGAAAAAGCTTTCCCGCGCGCGCCAGCAGGTGCGCGAGCGTCAGCGGAAATTGCATCATCGTGCTTTGCATCGAAGCTCTCGCGCAGGCCGGGATGAGGATGAAGTGCTGCTTCCCCCTTCAGGTGGAAGGCCGGTATGGGGGTGGGTTCACTGCGCCGGACTCATCGCGCGCGAGCAGTCGTGCCTCATCCGCATCCATGTCGGCGAGGACATTGATGCCGTGCACGGCATAACGCTTGGCCGCGGCCAGCGCCCGGCGGCTTTGCTCGTGGTCCAGCGACCACTGTGCCTGGCGCGCAAGCAGCGCCAGTGCGAGCATGCGGCCGAGGGTGAGCGCAAAGCGCCGTGCACCGGCTTCGAGCCCGATCTCGTCTGCGGCCGCTTGTTTTATCCAAGCGTCCGCCTGCTCCACCGTCTGCTCCAACCGCGCCGAGATCTTCAAGAGCTCGGGTTCACGCAGGCCCTGCAGCAAAAAGCCCAGTTCCCGCCGCAGCACCTCGAGCCCCTCCAGTCGCTGCACCACGCGCATCACGTCCAGCGACAGCACATTGGTCGTTCCCTCCCAGATCGGCAGCACTTGCGCGTCGCGAAGCAGCACCGGAATACCGGTGTCTTCGACATAACCGGCGCCGCCGAACGCTTCGATGGCTTCCGACAGTACGGCGACCGCCTGCTTTCCGGTGGTGAGCTTCGCAACGGGTGTCAGCAGGCGCAGCAATTCGGCCTGCGACGAGCTCGCGCGTTCCGCTTCCGCGCGTCCCAGCAGTTCGACGACGAAGAACGTGAGCTGCAGCGCGCCTTCGAATTCCGCCTGCAGGGATGCGAGCGTATCGACATGCAACGGCTTGTCTGCAAGCGGCGCGCCAAATGCGATGCGCTTGCGCGCAAAATCGCGCGCGAGCGCGATGCCCCTGCGCATCAGCGCGACAGCGGTCATGCTGTTCCAGTTGCGCGTGATGTTGAGCACCGGCGCAATATTCCTCACACCATCGGTCGTGTCGTATACGAGTTGTGCGGGTGTGCCGTCGAGGATCAGCTCCGCCGTGGGCACCTTGCGCGTGCCGAGCTTGTCTTTGAGCCGGTTCACGATGATGCGATTGGGGCGGCCGCGCGCGTTGCGCGTTTCGACATAGAACAGCGCGAGCCCTTTGCCGCCCGGCGGGTTGCCTGCGGGCCGCCCAAGTGTCAGCGCCATTTGCGAAGTGATCGCGGAAGTGAACCACTTGCGGCCGTAGAGCCGCCACTGTCCTTCTTCCTCGCGCGCAACCGTCTCGCTCAGGCCCACGTCCGAACCGCCGGTCGCCTCGGTCATCCACTGTCCGCTCGTCCAGAATTCGGCCGGATCGCGGGAGATGAGATGGGGCAGCGCGCGCTCCAGCAGCGCGCGGTTGCCGGCCGCCTGCAGCGCACACGCCGCACCATCGGTCATCGCCAGCGGGCACGCATAAAGATCGGTGGACGGCGTGAAGAGGTAGGCCAGCGCGAACTGATGCACGCGCGCGAGTGCGCCATGCCTGCGCTCATGCGCAATGGCGACCAAACCCTGTTCAGCGGCGATGCGCTCCGCCGTGCGCCACAGCGGCGAGACTTCGATGTGGTCGATGCGGTTGCCCCACGCATCCCATTGCGTCAGCACCGGCTCGCGCTCGCGGTGGGCCTGCTGCAGGCGGTAGAGTTCGCCGCCCGCAAGCTCGCCCATCTCGATCAATGCGGGCTCGATGTCGGCGAGCACTTCAGCCGGCAGCGTGCGCGCGAGATACGAACGCAGCGCGCTATCGTCTAGGTATTGATTGCCGAGTTCCGGCGGCGGCTGGACGAAAGGCATGCCCTAGTTTAGCGGCTTGGCCGGGCCCGCGCGATTCGTCGGCCGGTACTGACGCGCAGCGTGCGCGCCTGTCAAAACTACGGCGCGAGTTGCTCGGCCATCCAATCCATCATGATCGGCCACGACTTGTAGCGTATGTTGAGACACAGATGGTCGCCGTCTTCGAACACCACCAATCGGGTGTTGGTGCCCGCCTCCCGGGCTGCGCGCTCCGGCACTTCACGGTCCACCGTGTCGCCCTGCTCGCCGTGCAGGATGAGATAGGGGCAGCGCAGCCGGGGCAGGAAGCCGGCCAGCGTAAACGCCGACCCGATCGCGCGCCCTTCCTCGAACGAGACTTGTCCGAAGAGATAGCGATAGGCATCGGTTTGCATCGGCCCCAGGCTGTCCCAGCTTTCGAGCCCGTAGCGCACCGGCATCGAAACGCACGCCCGGATGCGCGAATCCGTGGCGGCCGCGCGGGGCGCGAAGTAACCGCCCATCGCCCATCCGCAGATGCCGATCCTTTCCGCATCCACTCCGGAACGCGAGCACAGGTAATCGACGATCGCCATGACCGCCTTTTCATCGTCGAACCGCATCTTGACGTTTTCCCAGGTCTCGCCCTGCCCCGGCGCATCGTAGCTGACGGTCGCCATGCCGCGCGCCAGAAAGCTGTCTTCGAAACTGCGGAACTCTTCCTTGCGCGAGTCCATGCCGGCGATGATGATGACGCAGGGGGCGCGGGGAACGCCCGGCGGAAGCCGCAGGTAGCCAACCAGGTGCGTTTTCGCGAAGGGCACGGCGATTCTTTCCGCCGGCGGCTGGAAGTAAGGGGCAGCTCTGCGATAACAATCCCACGCTTTACGATCCGCGTGGTTCTTTTGCGCCATGTCTTCGTAGAAGCGGAAGCCCGCGAAATGGTAGTACGCCGCCGCGCGTCCCAACGCCTGGCCCGCCGTCACGTAGCGCTTTTGCCCGAGCGCCGCGTCGCCCATCGCCTCGTGCGCGGCAGCGGCGGCGGACCATTCGCGGCACCACGCACTCCAGCGCTCGATCCGGCCGAGCAGGGTTTGCATTTCGAGATAATCCACCCCCGCGGAGATGAAGCGCGGAATCCAGTGTGTGCGCAAAGGGACTTTCGCGCTGGTCGTGTCCATCCGGTCTTTTGCCATCGTGAGGCCTGCGGCGCGGGCGTGACGCTGAAGTCGGGGAATCGAAATGGATGCGTCAGCCGCGCAGCAGCTTCAGATCCAGAGGACGGTCGAAGAATCTGGACACGGACCGGAGAAACGTTTCCGCGCGCTCGCCCGGCCATCCGCCGAACTCACAGTTGCCACGAAACTTGTTCTCGATATCGGCGCGCGACAACGGCTCGTGCGCGCCGCCGCGGATGTGCGGCTGGCGCTCTTCGAAAACGCGGCCGTCCTTGAGCGTCATGCGGATATGGCCGGTAAACGCCTTCGGGTAGGGATCGTTCGGATTGACGACGTAACGAACTTTGGAGGCGAGCCCGAGAATCCGCTCGTCGCGAACCGTCTGCGCGGTAAACGCGGAGAGCCCCGCGCCACCCGTCACGAACGCGACCGCGATATTGAACGGCGCGCTGAACTTCGCCACGTACTCATTCGGCGGCCGGTGCTTGGACGGCAACGGATCCCACAAGCGGTGCACGTAGCCTTCCGCGGTCTCGCACAGGATGTCCTCGACGTCTTCCGCTCGGATGCCTTTCTTCGCGAGCCGGATCGCGCAATCGACATAGGGCTGATTCATCGTTCCGGTCGCGTACGGCTTGAACGTGATGCCTTCCATCACCCACTTCTCGCCGAAACCATCCGTCAGCACGGCATAATCGCCTTCGGACGAGCGCGCGAAGCCGTTGTAAAGCCCGTGCGTGCCTTCGAGCACAGTGCGCGGACCGAAGAAGCCGTGCGCGCCGAAGCGCGCGGCCTGTATCCCGGCCTGTGCGGCCCAGCCGGTATGCAGCCGCTTGGTCCACGCGCCTTCTGCGAGATACTCGATGATGCCGCTTGCGAAACTGCCGGCGTTGCCGAACGCATCGACAATCTGCCTGCGGTCGAGGCCCAGCGCCGCGCACACCGCCAGGGTGGTGCCCATCGTGCCCAGCACGCTGGTCGGATGAAACCCGGATTTGTGGATCGCCTTGGGACGCACCATGGACATGCGGCACGTTGCTTCGATCCCGGCAACAATGCCGACAAGCGCCGAGCGCCCGTCGCGCCCGAACGCTTCGCACGCCGCGATCACGCCGGGAACGACTGTAGCGCTGCTGTGAACCGGGCCGCCCTCGAAGGTGTCGTCGAAATCCTCGCCGTGTGTGGCGGTGCCGTTGATGAGCGCCGCGGTCTCCGGCCGATACGTCGCGGCATGGCCGAAAGCCGTGCACGGTCCGCCGGCATCGACTGCCGCGAGCACCGATCGCATGTAGTCGGTGTTGCGCGCCGCGATGCACAGCCCGACGACATCGATCAGCAGTTCCTCGGCTCGCCGGCGCACCGCAAGCGGGATATGCTCCGCGCGCAGTGCGTGAACCCGTTCTGCCAGCAGTTCTGCAGGCGTAGCGGTGGAAGGTGTGCTCATTGCGTTTTGAATCAGCGCACGAGCTTGATGCCGGCCTCCTGGAGGATTCCGCGCGTCTGCTGGGTGTACTCCTTCACGAACTTCTCCAGCGGCGCGCCGACCATGAAGCCGTCTTCATAGTAATTCTCTTTCAGGAAATCCTTCCACAGCGACGAGTCGTGCATCTTGGTGAAGACGCCCTCCCAGTAGGCCTTCGCGTTCTTAGGCATTCCCGGCGGGCCGACGAAGCCGCGCGGCTGCGGCACTTCCGGAACCTTGTAGCCCTGCTCCTGGAGGGTCGGCACATCCGGCAAGGCCGGGATGCGCTTGTTCATGAGGGTCGCGAGCACCCGGATCTTGCCCGCCCGGATCTGCTCGAGCGCTTCGGCCGGCTCCATCATGTACATGTCCACGTGTCCCCCGAGAAGCGCCGCAACCCGCTCCCCTCCCGATTTCATCGAGATGAACTGCCAGTTCGCCCCGGTCTCCTTCATCAGGAGGAACCGGGTCGTGTTGTCGCGGCTCGTCAGCGACCCGCCCGACTGCTTGAGCTTGCCGGGGTTTTTCTTCGCCGCCTCGATGAAGTCCTTCACCGTCTTGTACGGCGAACCGGCGCTCACCGTCAGAACCGCCGGCTCGAGGACCAGGCGAGCGATCGGGGTGAGATCGGTCATCGTAATCTTGGCTTCCTTGCGGATCTGCGGATTGACCCACCACACGCTGGTGAAAACCGCGAGAGGATTGACCTCGCCCTTCTTCTCGTCGAGATACGACATGGCGACCAGCCCGCCGCCACCCGTCTTGTTCAACACCTGGATGCTCTGCGGCACGAGCTTGAGCTTCTCTAGGACACCCTGAACGCTGCGCGCGAAGACGTCGTTGCCGGCACCCGGCCCCGAGTGGACCATGAATTCGACCGTACGCTCGGGCTTGTAACCCTGCGCGGACGCGGCGCCGATGCAGCTTCCTGCCAAAGCGAACGCGATCAATATGCCTGGTTTCCGCATTTGTCCTCCTCCTTTATCCATGCAATGTAAAAAAACGGCTGCTAGATTTCCTGCTCGGACATTCTCAAACGCCATGCGCTGAATCGCCGGAACATCGGCCCGATGAGTATCAGTAAGGTCAGGAACAACATTACGGCGGCAAGCGGCCTCGAATAAAGTATCGACACATCGCCGGCCGACATCATCAGCGACTGGCGAACCGCGTTCTCCATGAGATCGCCGAGCACGATGCCGAGGATCAGCGGGGCCGCCGGATAGTCCAGCTTGCGCATAAGATATCCGAGCAGCCCGAAAAAGGCGACCAGCCACGCGTCGAGCAGCCGCTGATCGATGCTGTACACGCCCACGATTGAAACGCCCAGAATGATCGGATAGAGCACGTAGGCGGGCAGCCTCAGGATCTGCGCAAAGAGCGGCACCAGCGGCAGGTTCAATATGAGCAGCATGACATTGCCGATGTACATGCTCGCCACGAGCCCCCAGAAAAGCTCCGGATGGTCCTGGATCAGAAGCGGGCCCGGGCGCAGGCCCCACAGGATAAATGCGGCGAGCAGGATCGCCGTCGTGCCCGAGCCGGGTATGCCGAGGGTCAGGAGCGGCACGAGCGCGCCGCCCGTCTCCGAATTGTTCGCGGCTTCCGGCGCAGCGACACCTTCCACCGCCCCGGTGCCGAACTTCTCAGGATGCTTGGACACCGCCTTCTCTATGCCGTAGGACACGAAAGACGCAATGGTCGAACCCGCACCGGGGAGCACGCCCACGAAGAATCCCACCAGCGAGCCGTTGAGGAACGCAAAGCGCGAATCCTTGAGGTCCTGCCAGTTCGGCAGCAGGTTGCGCAACCCCTTGGGCACCTCGAATTTCTGGCCGCCCGACTGGCTGGTGAAATTAGCAAGCACTTCGCCGACTGCAAAGGTGCCGATCGCCACCACCACGAAGCTGACGCCGTCCATCAGCTCGATCCGTTCAAAGGTGTAGCGCGGGATGTCGGTGAACATGTCGATGCCGATCGTCGCGAGCCACAAACCCACGAACATCGAGATCAGCGCCTTCAGCATCGACTTGCCGGCGAGCAGCACGACCATCGAGAGACCCAACGCCATCAGCGCGAAATATTCGGGCGGGCCGAAGCGCAGCGCAAAGTCGGCGACCGGCGGCGCGATCAGCATCAAGAGGAGCACGCCCACCGTGCCGGCTACGAAAGAAGCGATCGCCGCGATGCCGAGCGCCGGCCCCGCGCGCCCTTTGCGCGCCATCTCGAATCCGTCGAGACACGTGACCACCGACGCGGATTCGCCCGGGACGTTCAGCAGTATCGCTGTCGTCGAGCCGCCATACTTCGCGCCGTAATAGATTCCGGCCAACATGATGAGGCCCCCGGTCGGACTCATCTGCGTAGCAAGCGGCAGCAGCAGGGCGACCGTCGCCGACGGTCCGAGCCCCGGCAGAATGCCGACGATGGTTCCCAGGAACACGCCGAGGAAACACCAGAAGAGATTCATCGGCGCCAGGGCGACGCTGAAACCCTGCGCAAGGTTGGCGAGTATCTCCATGGCGCGCGCGCTAGAATCCCCAGGGGCCCAGCGGCAGCTGCACGTTCAGCAGCTTCTCGAACACCAGCCAGAAGCCGGCGCAGGAGCCCGCGCCTACCGCGAGCGCCGTCACGAACCGGCGGCGGAAAACGACGAAGACCAGAAACAGCGTGAGCAGAAAGAAACTAACGACAAAACCGGCGGGCTTGAGCAGCCCGATCGCCACCACCAGGCCGGCCCATCCCGCGAGCACTCGCGCACCCCCGTCCCAGCTCGTACTTTCGACGGGCTCCGCATTGAGTACCGCGTAGACGTGATAAAACGCAAGAGCAGCCGATAACACCGTAATGGCGAGACCGGTCCACAGCGGGAAGAAACCGGGACCCGGACCATCCGGGGTGAGATACGTCCAGTTCCACGCCTGGGACATGATCGAGACGCCGAGCGCAAACATCACAGCGGCGGCGGCGAGCTCGCTCTTGTTGAGATTCCTCCACCGGTTCATGACTGCACGGCAGCCGGCTAACGTCCGTCGCCGCCTAGCGCGACGCGGCAGCCTTCTGGTAGCGGCTGACGGGCACGAGTTCGGCGACGGTACCGCCCGGCGCACGGAACTTGACGGGAATCACCCCCGGATCGCTGATGATCTCGCAGCCGTAGTTCCGGATTTCCCGGGCGTACTGCTCGACGTCTTCCACCTCGATCGCAAAGTGGTGTATGCAAGGCCCTTCGCCGGAAGCCTTCGACTCCGCCGACTGCGTGTCTTCGTCGTATTTGATGAGCGTGAAGTCGAGTGCGCCATCGGTAAGGTGGCGTGACAGATGATCGCGCGTCTTGCGCGTCTCGACTTCGCGAAACCCGAACACCTTCTGGTAGAACTCGGTGGTCTTCTCGAGATCTTCGACTTTCAGTGCAAGATGGACGATGCGGTTCATAAGAGATCCGTAAACGATAAACGGTGAATAAAAAAGCGCCGCCTCAATCTCCGAACTCGTAGCCCGCAGCGGCCAGTATCGGCCGCGCTTCAGGTGCGGTAAGCCGGGCAACAAACGCTTTGGCAACGTCGGGCTCTCGCGCATGCGCCGCCACTCCAGCCGAGTAGAGCGTTCTGGCCTGCAGCGCAGACGGCAAAGGACCCGAGAGTGTAACACCCTTGTTCGGCAGAATCTCGGTCACCTGGGTGATCCCCATCTCGAGCCTGCCGCCGCTCGCCGCGAGCCAGTTCATCGCGGCGTAACCGTTGGGGAAAAAATGCATTTTGCCGCGCACTTGCGCGTCGATGCCGAGGCGCGCGGTGAGTTGCATCACAACCTTGCCGGCCGTTGCCACGGCGGGATCCGGGCAGACGATCTTCCGGGCGGCCAGCATGTTGCCGCGCAGCGCTTTCACGCTCGACACATCGGGCAGCGGCGTTCCGGCGCGCACGGCAACGCCGGTGCCCACGCGGCCCAGGTCGGCGCGCGAGCCGGCCGCGAGCAAACCTTTTGCGGTCAGTTCGTCGATCAACGTGGCGGTCAGTATGACGATGTCGGCCAGCTCGCCTGCAGAGAGTCGGGCGGCCATCGCGCCCACGGCGCTGAATTCAGCGCCAATGTCGTGCCCCGTCTCCCGCTTGAATTCCGCTGCGATGCGTTCCACCACCGTCTGCGCCGCGCCACCGCTCAGAATGCGTAGCATCGCCATCGTTCACGCCTCCTGCGCGACGGCGGCGGCGACCGCAGCGCCCATCTCCGACGTGGACGCGCTGCCGCCCAGATCCGGCGTGAGCGCCCGCGCCTCGCCGATCACCCGCTCTATCGCGCGTTCCATGACTTGCGCCGCGCTCACGGCCTTCGGTTCGGCATGCTTGTGACCGAGCCACGCGAGGAGCATCTGTCCGGAGACGATCATCGCGTACGGATCGGCGATTCCCCGGCCCGCGATGTCCGGCGCTGAACCGTGCGTCGCCTGCGCCATCGCGCGGTGCGGCCCCGCCGAAAGCCCCGCCGCAAGCCCCAGCCCGCCGACCAGCCCCGCGGCCACGTCCGACAGGATATCGCCGAAGGTGTTGGTCGTGACAATGACGTCGAACTGCTGCGGCTTCATGACGAGCTTCATGCCGAACGTGTCGACGAGCACCTCATCAAACGCGATATCCGGATAATCCCGCGCGAGCTTGCGGCATTCCTCCGCGAACATGCCGCAGCCGAGCTTGAATACGGTGTCCTTGTGTACGGCGGTCACCTTGCGGCGCGGGCGCGTGCGCGCCAGCTCGAACGCGGCACGCGCGACCTTGCTCGAGCCGTGGCGTGTGATCACGCGAACGGAGATCGTCATGTCCGGCGTCGGGCGGAATTCGCCGTTGCCCATGTAGACGTTGCGGTCCGGCGGAAAGCCCTCGTTGTTCTCGCGCACCATGATGAGATCCACGTCTCTGTAGACGGCGGGCAGGCCGGGCAGCGACTTCGCCGGACGGATATTGGCGAAGAGATCGAAGTGCTTGCGCAGAATGGGATGCGGGTTGATCGCGTTTGGCCGGTCCTTCGGATACGCCTGGTGGCCGATCGGCCCCAGCACCCAGCCGTCCAGCGTGTCGAGTTTCTCCAGCGTGCCGGGCGGCAACGTGTATCCGAACTCGTCCAGCGCCTTGCGCCCGATCGGCATGGGAAACCAGTCGATGGCAAGTCCCGTCTTCTGCGCCGCCGCCCGCATGACCTTGATCGTTTCCGGCACGACTTCGAGTCCGATGTCGTCGCCTTCCAGTATTCCGATTTTCAAGGCCCGATTCACGTGGTCTCCGTTTCGCAAGTATCGCGGCCCTTCCGGCTAAAAGGGTTCGCGCGGATAAACCGGCGGCACCGGCTCGGTTCGATCCATTGCCGCGCCCAGCTCGCGCTCGATCTCCCCCATTGCGGCAAGCAAGGTCGAAAGCCGCAGGCGCACGTTTTCGATGTCCGCCTCCGGTATGTCGAGCTGAACCGCACGTGCCATCTCGCGCAACTGTTGCACTGTCATTTCGGTCGTCATGCTTTTACCGGTTCTTCAGGGTTGAGGAAGGATCGCAGTGTCTGCCCGAGATTCGGGTGCCGCGCATGCCATTGCGTTGCGCGCTCGTAGGCATGACCGATGCGGTAGACGGTCTCTTCGGCAAACGGCCGCCCCGCGATCTGCAGCGACAAAGGGAGTGAGTCGCGCGTAAAACCCATCGGCAGCGCAAGCGTCGGCACATTAGCGGTCCCGAAGGGATGCGTGCTGATGCGGCGCAGGATCAGCCGTTGCGCGACGTCCGCTTTGGACTCCACTTTTTCACGCGCGTCGTCGATCAGCGCCGGCGGCTTGAGGCTCGTCGGGCACAGCAGCGCGTCGTGCTGTTTCAGTGCCTCGAGAATCTGCCCGCGCACCACCGCGCGTGCACGCATGGCACGGCTGTAGATCGCAGCCGGCACGAGCGCCGCGGTCGCCATGCGCGTGCGCGTGCCGACGTCGAAATCGTTCCACCGCGTGCGCAGCAGCGGCAGAAACATCGACGCAACATCGGCATCGGAAGTCATCATGTTGAGCGGAATCGCGTGCTTAGCCCAAGGCAGCGATATTTCACTCACCTGTGCGCCGAGTTCCTGTAGCAGCACGAGCGCCTTCTCGAAAGCGCCACGCACTTCAGGATGCACGCCATCCGGCCAGGCCATCTCGGCAACTACGGCAAGCCGCAATCCCTGAATGCCGGAGCCAAGACTCGCTGCATAGTCGGGCACGTCACGCGTGCTGGTCAATGCATCGTTCTCGTCGTAGCCCGCGATGGCTCGCAGCAGCAGCGCGTTGTCTTCCACCGTGCGTGTAATCGGCCCAATCGTGTCAGCGGTCCAGCCGTACATCACGCCGCCGTGACGGCTGACCCGCCCGAATGTGGGGCGCAAGCCCACGGCGCCGCATGCGGCCGCCGGTCCGCGCACCGACCCGCCGGTATCTTCGCCGAGCGAGCCCGAACAGAAGCCCGCCGCCGGCGCAATGCCCGAGCCGCTCGATGAACTGCCGGGGTTGCGTGCCGGGTCCCACGGATTGCGCGGCTGGCCGTAGGCAAAGACGTTGGTGCCGCCTTTGCCGAACTCGTGAAGGTTTTCCTTCCCGATCAGTATTGCGCCCGCCTGCTTCAATCGCGCAATCACCGTCGCGTCGAAATCCGGCACGTGATCGGCCATGATCTTGGAGCCGACCGTGGTGCGGATGCCGTTCGTGCACAACTGGTCCTTGACGCCAAACGGAATGCCATGCAGCGGGCCACGATAGCGCCCCGCCGCGATCTCGCTTTCGGCATGCGCAGCGGCGGCGAGCGCTTGCTCCGCACAGACCGTGACATAAGCGCGCAGCACCGAGTCATAGTGGGCGATACGCTTCAAATACGCTTTAACGAGTTCCACCGGCGAAAGCGCACGCTCGCGGATGAGTTGCGCCTGCCGGGTGATGCTCAGGAAAACGGGATCGTTATCGCTCGACATGTCTCGGGAGCACTGCGTATGCAGTCGCGGATTCTAGCACGCACCTGCAGCGTCCTTTGCGGCACGCGATGCGCGCGATAAGATACTCAACACACCATTTACTCACCCCATGGCCGCTTTGTCATATACCGCGATGAAAGGACACTTGCGATGAACCGCCTCTGTGCACTGCAGCCTGTATACGTGCGCTTTCCTGCACTCATCTGCGCGCTGGTGCTGTACTCGATCGGTGCCTATGCACAGCCGGTCTGGAAACCCGAGCGCACGGTGGAGGTCGTCGTCTTCGCCGCGCCGGGCGGCGGCAATGACAAATCGGCCCGTGTCATGCACAAGATCTGGCAGGAAACCAAACTGGTCGATGCGGTCGTCACGAACAAGGTCGGGGGCGGCGGCTCGCTCGCCTACACCTATGTCAGCCAGAAAGCGGGGGATGCGCACCATATCGCGATCGCGCAGGCGGGGCTCATCACCAACCACATCACCGGCCGCAGTCCCC